>NZ_LRPD01000005.1:0-105613 GCF_001605865.1 Acinetobacter sp. NRRL B-65365
AATCATGATTATTTTTTAACCAATACTTATTTAAAGCAAATCTGGTTTTCAGGCATCTTAAATAAAAGTAACTTTATGCCAAATCATATTTTTTTATATTATTTCCTATTTCAATGAAATTAGAATAATAAAATACATGTTTTATTGAAATAGGAAAGTATTTGCACTACAAAAAAGCAAAAATAAAACTTTATGATTCATTTTAATGCATCATCTGTGAACCTTCATTTTGTAACTTTATGACAACCTTCCACTCTCTTCATTATTTTTGGTTTTTTAATATTTAGTAAAAATATGAAAAGCTTATATATAAAAACTAAAACACTTTTACATAATTTATTCTACATTAAGCGAAATCTAAAAATAGGGCTTGGCACAGGTCTTGCTAAAACGGATTTATCTAATTTTAGAGTGGCAAACGATCTAGGGGTTCAATAAACAATGAAAAAAGCCAACTTCGCTGCACCAGACTTCACACAAAAATCGGGTAAAACCCTGCTTAAACTCAGTACATTGAGCTTAAGTATACTATGCCTGACCATGGCACATGCTGCCGATACGGAAACCACCACTGAGGAAAAACCAACCAAGGTTGTTAAGGTCGCCGTAACAGGATCTTCGATCAAAGGCGTTGCGGCACAAAGTGCCTCTCCCATTACAATTATTAAAGCCGACGACCTTGCCAAGCAAGGGGTGACCACTGTTGAAGAAGCTTTAACCAAAGTCAGTGCTAACCAAGCTGGTTTCGCAACCGCCCAAAATGTGGGTGCAAGCAATACCGAAGGTTCATCGGCCAATTTACGTGCCTTAGGTACTGATAAGACCTTGATTTTATTGAATGGTCGCCGTTTAGCGTATAGCCCATTTAGTACATCAACGACTAACCTGAATATTATTCCAATGGCGATGGTTGATCGTATTGAAATCCTCCGTGATGGAGCTTCTGCAATTTATGGAGCAGATGCGATTGCAGGTGTAATCAACTTCATTACCAAAAAGTCCTTTGAAGGATTAAATATCAGCGCGGGTTTAATCCAGCCTGAAGAAAGTGGTGGTGATAAACAAGATGTCTCAATATTTGGTGGCTATGGGGATTTGGAGGAGCAGGGTTTTAATGTGATGGGCGTTATTGATTACCGCCGTTCAAATGACATCATGGCAAGTGATCGTAAAGCCAGTAAACGAGGCGGGCTTCTTCCAGAATTAGGAATTGATGCAAGTTCAGCCAATGGTTTTCCAGCCAATTTTCGTGATCCAAAAACAGGAAAACTAGGCAATCCTTATGCAAATACTCAATGTAATAACGCTCCAAATACCGTTTCAGATGGTGAACTGTGCTATCTAAATACGCAAGCATTGATCGGTATCGTTCCAAAATCAGAAACAATTTCTGCACTCGGACGCGGTACGTTCAAATTAAATGATAATTTTAATGCCATTGGTGAATATATTTATTCACGTAATGAAGTGACAACTTCTATTGCTCCTGATGTTTACAGTCGTTCAGTTACGCTTCCCTCAACAAGTCCTTATTACCCAGGAAATGGTATTACTCCTGCTGTCAGTGGTTTAAGTGGAGAACCTTTAGAACTTTATTTACGTTCACAAGCGGGCAATCGTATATCCAATCCTGTCAATGAATCACATCGAGCGCTACTTGCTTTAGAAGGTGAAGCATATGGATGGGATATCAACACAGGTATTTCTTATGCCCGCAGTGAAGCAACAGATGGTTTTGCTGGCGGCTATCTCAATCAGAGCCAAGTACAGGCTGCTTTAAATGCAGGGAAACTGAACCCATTTGGTCCAAGTGCAGATCAAAATATATGGCAATCATTCGAAGTTAAGGGAGATACCAATAAAGGTACCCTAACTGCAACGACATTTGACTTTAATGTCAGTCGTCCAATTTATACCCTTCCCGCTGGCGATGTTGGTTTTGCATTCGGGGGAAGCTTTAGTTCTCAGGACTGGAAAGCAAATGTTAACTCAGAGATTGTGAGACAAGTTCCAGGAAGTGGTATTGATCCAGACAAACCGGAAAGTAAGGGCAAACGCGATATCACCGCTCTCTTTACTGAGCTACATATCCCTGTTACCAAAACACTAGAAGCCCAACTTGCTGCTCGTTATGACAAATACAGTGATTTTGGTGATACTTTCAATCCCAAAGTAGCTTTCCGTTGGGAACCTTTAAAACAATTAATGTTCCGCACCTCTTACAGTACAGGTTTCCGTGCACCAAGTTTGTATGACATCAATGCACCTCAAAGTAAAACCTATACAGGAGCAAAATACGATGATCCTGTGCTTTGCCCAAATGGACAAGCAATCTCAGACCAATATAAGACTGAATGTAATACGCAATTTTATCGTACTCAGGGCGGAACCAAAGGCTTACAACCAGAAGAATCTACCTCGATCACGGCTGGTTTTGTAGTAGAGCCGATTAAGAATCTGGTTTTCTCTGCCGACTATTACAACATCAAAATTGACGGTCTGATTAATAGTATTGGTGAAGCCATGATTTTTGGTGATCCAGAAAAATATGCAGATCGCTTCATTCGTGGAGAAGATGGCCGCCTCCAATATATCAATAGTGCATTAACCAATATGGGTGGGGTTAAAACCCAAGGGATTGACCTTGCCCTAAATTACCTCACTCCAATGACGGTAACAGGCCGCTTTGGCTTCGGAATCGATGGTACTTATATTATTAAATATGACCGACAAGAAGAAAAAGGTGGCGTTTGGGACAGCTATGCAGGCAAGTACGATGATCCTGCAATTTTACGCTGGAAGCATGTTGCAAATATAAATTGGAGCTATGAAAACTGGAAAATGGTATTCGAGCAAGAGTTCTACCGAGGTTATAAAGACCAGAATGAAACGGGTGATGATAAATATGACAACCACCGTGTCAGTGACTATACCTTGTACAACGTTTCAGGAACCTATAAAGGCTTTAAAAATCTAGAGCTTACCGCAGGTATAAAAAATATATTTGATGCAGAACCATCAGCATCGAATGTATTAGACAACTTCCAATATGGTTATGACCCTCGCTATAGCGATGTAACGGGTCGAGCATATTTCCTGAGAGGCACCTACAAATTTTAATAAGTTTCTCCACTGCAACATAAATTGCTTATGTCGCAGTGGTTCACCGTAATCCTCTGATTCATCAAAAATTAAAGTGGTCAGTATCAATTTTTTAATTGATCTCCTCCAAACAACGATGAATCCATGATTACAATTTCAGGAGTAATTATGGGCATCCCCTTTTCTGAGAATGAAAATCAACCTGCCAAACGCCTGGTTGGCATTGGTCTGGTGTTATTTCTACATCTCATTATCGCCTATATTCTGATGACAAGTTTAGCGACCGACTTTACCAAGCCTGTCGATAAGCCTGTAGAACTACAGATTATTCAGGACATCAAACCACCACCTCCAAAACTAGAGGAACCAAAACCAAAAGAAAAGCCACCCGAGCCACCGAAAATGGTAGAGAAAGTGGCAAAAATGCCAGATCCACCAAAGCAGGTGGAGAAAGCCATGCCTGTGCAAAAACCGGCACCAGCGCAACCGACCCAAACAGCAGTTGCAACACCAACGCCTGCCCCCGCAACACCAAGCCCGAGTCCAGTTGCAGCGCCTGTCGCATCAGCCGTGCCTGCAGCTCCTGCCAAACCCGCAGGGATTTCACGTGGTGTTTCCGAAGGTGAAGCGGGTTGTCAAAAACCTGAATATCCGCGTGAAGCCTTGATGAATGAGGAAGAAGGCACTGTACGTATTCGTGTATTGGTCGATGCCTCTGGCAAGGTGATTGACTCAAAAGTTAAAAAATCGAGTGGCAGTAAAAGTTTAGATAAAGCAGCGATTAAAGCTTATAGCCTGTGTACTTTTAAAGCAGCGATGAAAGACGGTGTACCACAACAAGAATGGTACGAAATCGAATATCCATTCACGATTTCCTGAATAAATGCATTGAACAAACAAATTTTTGGAGAATTTTTAGATGAAAAACACAGCAAAACGTATCTCACGAATCGCAGCAATTGGCCTCATCGCAGGTACCACCTTGCTTCCAGTTACAACAGTGTGGGCAGATGAAACCACGCAAACCACAGCCGTCACCAGCGTCAGTACAGATGCTACAAACCAAGCGGCACCGACACCACCACCTTTAGCAGCCACAACTGAGAAAGTGCATAATCCTTATGGTTTAGAAGCACTCTGGCGTGAGGGTGATCTGGTTGCAAAATCGACTTTATTTATCTTGGTACTGATGTCGATTGGCACGTGGTACATCATTCTGTCTAAAGTCTTTCAACAAAGTAAAATCAAACGCCATGCTACAGAAGCTGAGCGTAATTTCTGGGAAGCTGAATCATTAAATAGTGCGGCCGACAGCTTAAATGCAAACAGTAGCTATCGTTATATCGCAGAAAAAGGCATCCGCTCGACCAAACATCATGACGGCACTTTATTAGAACGTATTGATTTCAATACATGGGTGACCATTTCAATTCAGCGCGCCATTGAAAAGGTACAAAGTCATCTCAGCAATGGCCTAGCTTTCCTTGCAACGGTTGGTTCAACAGCGCCATTTGTCGGCTTATTCGGAACGGTTTGGGGAATTTATCATGCCCTTACTGCGATAGGTATTTCAGGCCAAGCGTCAATTGATAAAGTGGCTGGCCCTGTGGGCGAAGCATTGATTATGACAGCGATTGGTCTTGCAGTCGCAGTGCCTGCTGTACTGGGCTATAACTGGTTAACTCGCCGTAATAAAGCCGTCATGGACAATGTCCGTTCATTTGGATCAGATCTACACGCTGTCTTACTTAGCGGTGAATTAAACGGCAACCACCCAAACCGTGATTCTAAATAAGGAACATCATTATGGGCATGATGATTAATTCAGATCAAAGTGATAATGATGTCATTGGGACAATTAACACGACACCATTAGTCGACATCATGCTGGTACTGCTGATTATCTTTTTAATCACTGTTCCAGTGGTCACACATACGGTTCCGGTAAAACTACCAGAAGAAAAAAACACACCTTATGCCACGACACCACAAAATATCCAGCTCTCAGTGAATAAAACAGGCGATATTTTCTGGAATGAACAACATGTAGCGAATAAAGAAACTTTACTTACTCGTTTGCAGGCTGAAGCGCAAAAACGTCCGCAGCCTGAAGTTCATATTCGTGGCGATCAACTAACCCATTACGAAGCAATTGATCAGGTGATTAGTACGACTCAGCAAGCGGGTATTGGCAAAATTGCATTTGTCACCACCCCACCTGCGACTTCGCCATAACAGGAGCAATCACACATGGGTATGAATGTGGGTTCAAAAAATGATGAAGAAGATGTGATGCTCGACGTCAACATGACACCTTTGATTGATGTCATGTTGGTGCTGTTGATCATGTTCATTATCACTATCCCGATTCCGAACAATGCTATTAACATCAACTTGCCAAATGGTACACCGCCGCCGCCAACAGATCAGAAACCACCAGAAACCATTAACCTACGTATCGACGCACAAGGGCATATTTTCTGGAATGATCAAGCAGTGGCTGACCGTCAGGCACTTAAGGTTTTATTCGAATCTGTGGCTCAAAAAGCCGATCAGGATCAAATTAAATTTAAGCCCGATGCACAAGCGGAATATAAGAATATCGCGATGGTCATGGCGCTGGCTCAACAAACCAATGTCACTAAAATCGGCATTGTCAGTAATAACTAAAAAACGAGAACAATAAATTAAATCCAATAACCACAAACTTACTCCTACGCTAACAAGTTCGCTTGTTGGCTTTTTTTATTTTATTTCACTGATCACAATAGGAATCAACTTGCTGCTGACTTTATAGCCTTGTGGTTTGTTATTACAGGCATTGCCTGTGACTGTAGTCTGAACAACATAAGGCGAATAAGGCATCACATTTAAATAGCCTGAATTATCCCGACCAGTTCGGCAATCCTCTGCACCTAACTTGTCATCATAACGTCCTTCATAGGAAGATTCTTCAACCTCTGCAATCAGCTTACTCGTCCATTGATTTAAATAAACTAGACTTTTACTCGATTCAACTGTCCCCTGACCTGAACCTGCACTTTCAATTTCCACCAACTGAATCGGTTTACCTTTATAAACGGTGGAATGTACTATGAAGCTATTCGATTGACCACCAAACGCTTTTAAGATTCGCGCCTGTTTTAATTTTGGACGGGTTAATACATAACCTGCCCAAAAGTTACGCCCTGCATTTTCAAAACTCACACCTGATAGATAAGCTTCTTCTCCCGAGATCAACTTCACTGCTTCGGTAGAATCGATCTGAATGGATTGAGGTGGATTGGCATTTGAATCCTGAAAATTAGTAATCCAACTAATAATGGTTTTATCTGTTGGTACGGCAGCATGAGTTGTCGAGATTAGGCCTGATAGGCACAGAGCCATACAGATAAAATTATTTTTATTCATTGTTAGTCACCTTAAATTTATTAGTTAAATGGCTTCCAAAATCTATTAGCTATCGTGACGGCGGCATGGATGCCGCCCGTAGGGCTGCGGTATAAGGATATATCGTCAGCCCTACAAAGGATTTTTGTTACTTTTCATCCTTGAAAAGTAAGATCATGTGGTATTCATTTGAGAAAACTCGGGAAGACACTGCGGTTCCTCCTATTGAATAAGATTCTAAATTTAATGAATTAAATTAGAATTTTTCCAAGTCAATCCATTGAGCCTCAGGAAAATGCTTTGCTAAATAAGTCTTTAAATAATCTGCGGTATCTTTTGAAATAATCGGATCTTTCGACTCATCCTTTAAGTTATACACCAAAGCATGCAAACTCAAACCACGCTGCTTTAAAGCCTCTAAACTCAACAAAGTATGATTAATACTTCCTAAACGCCCAGAAGTCACCAAAATCACAGGAAATTGATGCTGCACAATATAATCAATGGTCAACAGTTCTGTGGTTAAAGGTACCATCAAACCACCCGCACCTTCCAAAAGTACCACATCAAAACGCTGGGCAAGTTGTTTAGTCGCAGCTTCAATCTTGGCAAAATCTAAATCTCGCCCATCCAAACGCGTCGCTAAATGAGGTGAAGCCGGATATGTAAAAATTTCAGGCATGGTCAGTTTGTCATGATCTTCCTGAAACCAGCCACTGCCCATAATTTCACGATGTTTTTCGATATCTTCCGAGATCTCGACATTACCCGTTTGTACCAGCTTTTGGGTAATGACACGTTGCCCCCGTTCTGTCCAGAGCTTGGCGAGATAGCCTGTGGCATAAGTTTTACCAATCTCAGTATCAATACCACTGACAAAATAAATTGCTGCACTCATGCTGTTCTCCGCGCAATCACATAAATCGGATGATAAGTCAGACTAAAACCCTGCTCATCATGAAACTGTTCATAATCTGAATAAAATTGTTGTAAGGATTGCTTGGTCCAGCGATGCGACTTTGCGGTTGCCGTTACACCTGTCGCCTTTAAATGCTGCAATATCGATTTCGGATGATCAAAATAACGCTGCTTATGATCTTGGTGCATGAACAGCACTTCAAAACCTTGTTGTTCAAGCTGCTGTCGCAAAGTATCCAAATCAACATAATTTAAACCTTGTCCTGTTAACTGCTTAATTTCGGTCAAATTGTCAGGGCCAAAGCTAGAAAAACAAAAATAGGCATTCGGTTTTAACGCAGAATGAATCCGCTGCAATAAAGCAGGTAAATCAATCATCCACTGTAATGCTGAACTGGAAATTACAGTATCCAAGGACTGAGGTAAAATCAGTTGCTCAATATCACCGATCAACCAATTAATCTTGTCGACGCTTGAAAAATGCTGCTCAACATCGTCATACAAGTCATTTAAAAACAGTTGCTCAATTTGAAAATGGGACTGAAACAAATGAGTTAAATTGCCTGAACCACAGCCAATCTCAAGTACAGAAGCTAAATATTGCGGACAATAAACTTTGAGATATTCAAATAGCTGTGCACTAATTTGCTTTTGTATAACCGCATGCTCAACATAGCTTTGTCCTGCTTTGGCAAAACGCTGCGCAACCAGTGCTTTATTGATGCTCACAAACACTCCACCAATTGTTCCAATTCATTTTTTTGTACCATAGAGGTCAACGAGATACGTAAACGTGAACTATTCTGCGGTACGGTTGGTGGTCGTACTGGCATGGCATAAAAACCCTGTTGCTGCACATAGCGAGCTTTTTCAATTGCAGCTTGGCTTTCCCCGACAATAATCGGAATAATATGGCTACTCGACGGGCTTGAAAAACCTTTTGCAATCACCGCCTGCTGTAAATACTGACTGATTTCAGCCAAGTGCTGCCGCTGTTGTTGCATGTTCAACACTTTATTAAAGATAAAATCAGACCACGCCATTGAAATTGGCGGCAATGCGGTACTAAAAATCAGTGAACGCATTTTATTGATGAGATAGTCACGGATAATTGGATCACAAATAAGATAACCACCCACCGAAGCAATCGCTTTACCGAAAGTTCCCACTAGAAAATCAATCTGATCCAGCACGCCATACTGCTCAGCACAACCTAAGCCTTGCTCACCTCTTACGCCGATGGCATGCGCCTCATCCACATACAACATGGTTTTAGCAAAGCGTTGTTTTAGCTGAGCCAATGCCGCTAAATCAGTCTCGTCACCATCCATACTAAAGATACTTTCAGTCACCACAATAATGCGTTCAATTTGCTCATCTTGATGATACTTTTGCAATAATTGTTCCAGATGCTGTAAATCATTATGTCGATAACGCACATATTGAGCGGTTGATAACCGAATCCCATCAATCATACTGGCATGCACCAATTTATCAGCCAGAATCACAGTTTTACTATCCGCCAAAGCAGGTAAGATGCCGATATTCATGTGATAGCCACTGTTGAATAATAAGGCAGCACGACCAAATGCTTTGCTTAGGCTATTTTCAAATTGTTCATATTCTGCAAAATTACCAGTCAGTAAGCGCGACGAAGATGAACTAAATAATGCACGTTCGATTTTCAATGTATCGAGAAATTCTTCTCTTAAACTTAAATCAGCAGCCAAGCCCAAATAATCATTGGATGCCAAATTCAACATGGTCCGATCTTGGATCGTAATCCACTTTCCCTGCTGTTGATTTGAAGTAAATTGACGGAAATTCCCTTGTTGTTTGAGCTGGTCAAGGTGCTCGGCATAATGATCAAGCAAGGACATTGGCATTGACTCCCTGCATGCTTTTCACTACTTCAATCAGCTGCGCTAATAAATAGTTCAGTTCATCATTGCTAATCACATACGGCGGCATCACATAGACCAATTTTCCAAATGGACGTACCCAGATACCACGTTCTACAAACTGTTGCTGTAAGGTTTTCATATCAACATTGGCGGTTAACTCCACCACCCCAATCGCCCCTAAAACCCGTACATCTGCAACATGGTCAAGCTGAGCTAAATCGGTTAATTGTTCAGCCAGAATCTTTTCAATCCGTTGAATATTCGCTTGCCAATCTTGCTCTACCAATAATTGGGTACTTCTTAATGCAACCGCACAAGCCAATGGATTCGCCATAAAGGTTGGGCCATGCATAAAGACACCTGCTTCACCACGACTGATGGTTTCAGCTACCTGCTTGGTGGTTAATGTTGCGGATAATGTCATATAGCCACCAGTCAAACCTTTACCGATACACATAATATCGGGTTCAACTTGTGCATGTTCCCAAGCGAACATTTTGCCTGTACGCCCAAAACCTGTTGCGATCTCATCAAAGATCAACAATAAATTATATTGCTCACATAAAGCTTTGGCTTGACGTAAATATTCAGGATGATAAAAACGCATGCCGCCTGCACCTTGTACAATCGGCTCAATAATCAATGCAGCAATGCTGTGATGATGCTGTTCAATCTGCTGT
Organism: Acinetobacter sp. NRRL B-65365; assembly: GCF_001605865.1. Taxonomy (NCBI): domain Bacteria; kingdom Pseudomonadati; phylum Pseudomonadota; class Gammaproteobacteria; order Moraxellales; family Moraxellaceae; genus Acinetobacter; species Acinetobacter sp. NRRL B-65365. The sequence goes on from NZ_LRPD01000005.1 coordinate 9,995, forward strand.
TTGAGTTCCTGAATATCTTGCGGATTCCACTCTCCATCAAATCGACTTTGTGGCGCAGGGACAAAAATTCGATTCGGTAAACTCGTGCCAAAAATCTGATGCATCCCCGTGACTGGATCACATACGGACATCGCATTCCATGTATCGCCATGATAACCAGAACGGGTGGTAATAAAGTTAGTTTTGGCTGGTTGATTCAATGCTACCCAATATTGCACTGCCATTTTCAAGGCCACTTCTACTGCAACCGAGCCTGAATCTGCGTAAAAAATCTTATCTAAAGTTGGTGGCGTAATCTTTAATAATAATTTGCCTAACTCAATCGCAGGTTCATGGGTCAGACCACCGAACATGATATGCGCCATGTTCTGTAATTGATCTGAAACCGCTTGGTTCAGTTCAGGATGGTTATAACCATGAATCGCACACCACCATGATGACATGCCATCAATCAAGATTTTTCCATCCTCTAGTTCAATAGTCGTACCATAAGCACGTTTGACTTTAAAGGTTGGCAGAGGATTTAACATCGAAGTATAAGGATGCCATATATGTTCTAAATCAAATAAATCGGTCATCCTTTACTTACTCCTCATCCTAAGCCAACTAAATTCATGGCAATGTCTACGATCATGGAGGCGGCATGGATGCCGCCCGTTAAGCTGTGGTACAAGGACGTACCATCAGCTTAACAAATGCCTTTGCTTACTTTGGGCGAAACCAAAGTAAGTCTAGCTGAAAGCTTATCCAGAAATTAAATTAAAACTCAGCACGACTCCACCCTAACAACTATAAAATCTGTATGTGCAATCTTAAACTTGTCAAAATCTAAAATAAATTGCGAGAACTCTCAATTCAAGCAAGATTAAACCTTCTCATTAAGAAAATCCTCAATTATTTGCACAGTCTGCTCAACCATAAAGCATGGAAAACCGTGTGAAGCCCCTTCAACAGAAATGATAGATAAATTCTTTGTAGACAAATTATCAAGATTACGTACAACTTGGTAAGGAACTAAAGCATCATGCTCAGCGAACACATGCAACTGTCCACCCTGATTGTTTTTATACATTTCAACCAGATTTAATTGCTCCAGCAACTGTAACCCATCCCGAAGCAATGTAATCTGTTGTGGGCGAATCAATTTCTGCATGGCTAAAAAGTCTTTTTTTGCGGAACTTGCACCTTGACACACCAATAAGCCAAACCGTTTTAGCGTAGTAATCGCATCCTGTTCAAATGACTGCTTAAACTGCATAAAGGTTTCAACAGACATTGCTGCCGACCAATCCGATTGAGCAACAAAACATGGATTCGATGCTAAAGTGATTAAAACTTTCTGTTGAACATATTGTTGTTGTATTTGATTGACCAAGATGGTTGCCAGTTGCCCGCCCAGCGACCATCCGACAATCACATCAAACTTCACGGCAAGTTCGACATGCTGTTGCAAGATGTCATCATCTAGCGCATTAAAGATATTGATCCGCTCAACCACATGTCCTTGTTTCTCTAAAGCTTCATGTAATGGTTTTAATAATTCGGCACCACCGCCCCATCCTGTAATCAGTAAAATCTTTTGTTCCACACTGTTGCCTAATTATTCAAACTTGCTCCGAAGTATAACCTGTTTCTTTCTCATCATTATTTTCCAAATCGATCAATAATGTTGTTGGAATGACTTGTTCCCAATGCTGTTTAAATTGCTGATGATATCTATCAATTTCAAATGAACTGTTTTTCGCGACCTGTTGCGCCTGAGCAATATATTTAGCTCGCGTATAGGCAAGTAAATAATTTTCTCCATTCAACTCAAGTTGAAACCAAGATTCAACTGTTACACCTTCAGCTTGAAGCGTTTGAATTGCTTCTGCTTTGCGTTTTTCAATTTCTTGCTGCCAAGCCTCGACCTCTGCCTGTGTATTTGTTTTTAATTTAATGAGAACCGCACCAACATCCATTGATTTTCCTTTTCTTTTTTTAAATCACTATTCAATTTAAATATATAAAGCAGATCAAAATTCTGTAAAGAATTTTCTAACACATTCAATTTCTAAATTTGCTAAAGTATGTGCTATTACACTTTGAGAATAGAATGATGAATACGATAAAGTCCAAAGTTCTAGTGCTATGCGGTTCACTTTTTTTACTCAGCGCATCCAGCCTAAGTACAGCGCAAAGCACCTTATTTTCTAAGCAAGATAACGCACAGAAAGAATGGGTTGGACAATCGGCGCCAGATTTTAAACTGCAAGATCAAAGTGGCAAATGGCATACCTTAAATCAATATAAAGGCAAATGGGTCGTCTTGTATTTTTATCCTAAAGATAACACCGCAGGATGTACCCAAGAAGCCAATCAATTTAAATCGCTGTATCCACAATTTTCAAAATCAAATGCTGTAGTACTGGGTGTCAGTCTGGATGATGTCGCATCACATCAAAAATTCTCAGAAAAACTCGGTTTACCGTTCCCAATTCTTGCAGATGATAAAGGCGAACTTGCAACTAAATTTGGTATTGTTCGAAACTTGGGTATTACCAAGATTGCCAAGCGAGAAAGTTTTCTACTCAATCCTCAAGGTGCAGTGATGTATCACTATACCAGCGTCAATACGCAAACCCATGCTGATCAGGTATTGAAGGATTTAAAAACATTGCAAAGCAAATAATCGCCTCAAAGATCTCGAGTCAATTTCTGGATTGATCATCTGCCTAGTTTTTAAAGACTAGGCATTTTTATACGTGTTTAAAAATCAATCCCAACCGAATCATCAATCGGGTTTTGATCAAGTGTAAACACCGTCCGTTGATATGGAATGCCTTCCAGATCATAGACCTGATAAACACAATCAAATAACAGTTGTAAGTCTTCGCTACGATCCATTGCCCGTGCAGTCAGAAAAATTGGGCTGACCGCACCATTGTCCAAAATCGGAATATAATTCAAATGGGGAAAACGAATGGTATCGGCACTGGCAGGAATCACACACAAGCCTTCACCCGCTGCCACCAGTCCTAAAGCCAGCTGGATTTCACGCACTTCATGCATATTTTTGGGTACTAAACTATGCTCGGCAAAGATATTAAGCAGTTGAGTCGAAAAATTAGGCTTTGGAGATGTGGGATACATAAACATCTTTTCATCAATCAGATCAGCCAAATAAACCCCTTCCGTCCGCTGCGCAATCGGATGGCTGGTATGTGCTGCCACAACCAAGCGCTCTTTACGCAATAAAATCCGTCTTACCGCAGGATCACTAATCCGCAAACGCCCAAAGCCCACATCAATACGGCCCTCTTTTAAAGCCTGTAACTGCTCCGTGGTACTCATTTCCACCAGTTGAATATTTAAATGCGGCTGCTGCTGCCGAAACAAATAGATGATTCGGGGTAACAATCCATACAGTAACGATCCCACAAAACCAATCGTGACACTGCGATCGATCAGTCCAATGCGTTTCGCCATGCTCTTAATTTCTTCAGCATTAGACAAAAGTTTAACGGCGTGCTGATAAAAGAAATGCCCAGCAGGTGTGGTCTGTAATGGTCGGCTTCCACGCTCAAACAATTGAATACCCAACTCACCTTCCAGATTCTGGATCTGTCGGCTCAAAGGCGGTTGAGCAATAAATAATTTTTCTGCTGCCTTGGTGAAGCTTTGTTCTTCAACAACGGCAACAAAATACCGTAAATGACGTAATTCCATGCGGTTTCCATACCTTTAAGATATATAAAAATATAAATTCAGTCTTAGACAGAGTTTACTCATTCTTTTAAGGTATAGACAAGAGATAAACCGATGAAATATGAATCGCCCCGCTGAGATTGCTGCCCCGTATTCATCATTATCGGTTCAAGTGAAAAGACTCACACAGAATTTAACCCTTTAGGATATCGAGAGACTTTTGAAAGCATCTCGATGACTTCCACAGATTTGGAAAGTCGGAGAACGGACATGCCACGTATTCCTGTAATCAATACCAGCCACCTTGACCGTATTGATGAACTACTTGTAGATAATATCGACACAGGTGAATTTAAACTTCATCGCTCAGTGTTTACCGATCAAGCCTTATTTGATCTTGAAATGAAATACATCTTCGAAGGTAATTGGGTTTATCTTGCGCACGAAAGCCAGATTCCTAATAACAACGATTTCTACACCACCCATATTGGTCGTCAACCGATCATTATTGCCCGCAATCGTAATGGCGAACTGAATGCCATGATTAACGCCTGCTCACACCGCGGCGCACAACTCTGTCGTCATAAGCGCGGTAACAAGGCAACCTATACTTGTCCTTTCCACGGCTGGACTTTTAACAATTCGGGTAAATTGCTCAAAGTCAAAGATCCAAGTGAAGCGGGCTACTCAGATTGCTTTAATCAGGATGGTTCGCATGACCTGAAAAAAGTTGCCCGTTTTGAGAATTACAAAGGCTTCTTGTTTGGCAGCCTCAATCCAGATGTACCTTCGCTTGAAGAGTTCTTAGGTGAAACCAGCAAAATTATCGACATGATTGTTGATCAATCTGACCATGGCCTAGAAGTGCTACGCGGCACCTCCTCTTATACCTATGAAGGAAACTGGAAACTAACGGCTGAAAATGGTGCCGATGGTTATCACGTTTCAGCAGTGCACTGGAACTATGCCGCAACCACGCAACACCGCAAAGAGACACAAGCTGCCGATAACATTCGTGCCATGAGTGCTGGGTCTTGGGGTAAGCAAGGCGGTGGTTCTTATGGTTTTGAAAATGGTCATATGCTGCTTTGGACACAATGGGCCAATCCTGAAGATCGTCCGAACTTTCCGAAGGCAGACGAATATACCGAGAAATATGGTGCAGCGATGTCGAAATGGATGATCGAACGTTCGCGCAACTTATGTCTTTATCCAAACGTGTATTTGATGGATCAATTCGGTTCGCAAATTCGTGTATTGCGTCCTATTTCAGTCGATCGCACTGAAGTGACGATTTACTGTATAGCACCAAAAGGTGAAGCCCCAGAAGCACGCGCACGTCGTATTCGCCAGTATGAAGATTTCTTTAATGCCTCAGGTATGGCCACGCCTGATGATCTGGAAGAATTCCGTGCCTGTCAGGCAGGTTATGCAGGTATCGCGCTGGAATGGAATGACATGTGCCGCGGTTCAAAACACTGGATTTATGGCCCTGATGATGCAGCCAATGAAATTGGTCTCAAACCGATGTTGAGCGGAATCAAAACCGAAGATGAAGGCTTGTATCTTGCGCAACATCAATACTGGTTGCATACCATGAAACACGCCATTGTCGCAGAGAAGGAAATCGCAGCTCAAGGAGAAAATGCATGAGCAATCAAGACAAAACCAGCTTGGAAAATATTGCCCAGTTTCTCTACCGCGAGGCACGTTTTTTAGATGACGAACAATGGGATGACTGGCTCAGTTGCTATGCGCCAGAAGCGAGTTTCTGGATGCCAGCTTGGGATGACAATGATCAACTCACCGAAGATCCGCAGTCAGAAATCTCACTGATTTATTACCCAGATCGTCAAGGTTTGGAAGACCGCGTATTCCGTATCAAAACTGAACGCTCCTCTGCCACCATGCCTGATACCCGTACTTGCCACAATATTGCCAACGTTGAAATCGTAGCGCGTGACGGAGATAAACTCACGGTTCGCTTCAATTGGAACACCTTGAGCTTCCGCTATAAAACTACCTATAGCTACTTTGGCATGTCACGTTATGTGATTGATTGTTCAGGTGATGAACCGAAAATCCAGAGCAAATATGTGGTGCTTAAAAATGACTATATCAATCAAGTGATTGATATCTATCACCTCTAAAAGAATAGGTCTCCTCAGTCAAACGGACTGTTGGCTGAGGTCCCAAATTTAAATTATTTTTGTAGGATCTCTCATGTCAAACCACAATGTAGCACTTCAATTTGAAGATGGTGTGACACGTTTTATTAGTGTTGCGCAAGGTGAAACCCTGTCCGATGCAGCTTATCGCCAAAAAATTAATATTCCTCTGGACTGTCGTGACGGTGCCTGTGGTACCTGTCGTGCCTTCTGCGAATCTGGCAGTTATGACATGCCAGAAGAAACGTATATTGAAGATGCCTTAACGCCTGAAGAAGCGGAACAAGGTTATATTCTGGCATGCCAATGTCGCCCAAGCTCAGATGCAGTCTTTCAGATTCAGGCCTCCTCTGATGTCTGTAAAACTGAAATTCATAGTTTTCAAGGGACTTTGGCCCGCGTTGAAAATCTATCTGATTCCACCATTACATTTGATATTCAACTGGATGAAGGTCAACCTGATATCCATTTCCTTGCAGGACAATATGTCAATGTTGGTATTCCAGCAACAGGTGAAACCCGTTCATATTCATTTAGCTCCAAGCCAGGTAACCGTTTAACAGGCTTTGTGGTTCGTAATGTCCCAAATGGCAAAATGAGCGACTTCTTGAGTAAAACCGCACAAGCTGGCGACAAGATGACCTTTACAGGACCATTCGGTAGCTTTTATCTGCGTAATGTAACGCGTCCTGTGCTGATGCTCGCAGGCGGTACGGGTATCGCTCCCTTTATGTCGATGTTACAGGTACTGGAAGAAAAAGGTTCAATCCAACCGATCCGTTTAGTGTTTGGCGTGACCAACGATTTTGATCTGGTGGCTTTGGAAAAACTAGCTGAATTACAAGCGAAATTCCCTTGGTTTGAATATCGAACTGTCGTTGCACATCCTGACAGTCAACATGAACGTAAAGGCTATGTCACAGGACATATTGAGACTGAATGGCTAAACAAGGGCGATGTCGATATTTACCTATGCGGCCCTGTGCCAATGGTCGAAGCAGTCCGTGGCTGGTTAGATGCAGAACACATCAAACCTGCCAATTTCCTGTTCGAAAAGTTCTCTGCGAATTGATGGTTAATGGAGAATTATGTATGTCTCAAGCACAAAGATTTAATCATAAAGTGGTGATTGTGACTGGCAGTGCTCAAGGCATTGGCCGTGGTGTTGCACTACAACTGGCTGCCGAAGGCGCACAACTGATTCTGGCAGATCGTTCTGATTATGTCGAAGAAGTATTGGCTGAAGTAAAAGCATTGGGTGCTGATGCCATGACCATCCAAGCTGATCTTGAAAGCTTTACGGGTGCACAAAACGTCGTTGCAAAAGCGCTTCAACATTTTGGTCGGGTCGATGTATTGATCAACAATGTCGGTGGCGCGATCTGGATGAAACCTTTTCAGGAGTTTTCGGAAGAAGAAATTATCAAGGAGGTCAATCGTTCGCTATTTCCAACGCTTTGGTGTTGTCGAGCCGTATTGCCCGAAATGATCAAGCAACAGGCGGGTGTGATTGTAAATGTTTCCTCGATTGCGACTCGCGGGATTAACCGTATTCCCTACTCGGCAGCCAAAGGTGGCGTTAATGCACTCACAGCATCGCTGGCATTTGAACATGCCCAAGACGGGATTCGCGTCAATGCCATTGCCACAGGTGGAACTGAAGCACCGCCTCGCAAAGTGCCTCGCAATAGCAATCCACTGAGTCAAAATGAAAAAGACTGGATGCAACAGGTCGTCGACCAAACCATAGACCGTACATTTATGGGCCGTTATGGCAGTATTGAGGAACAGGTCAAAGCCATTGTTTTTCTTGCATCTGATGATGCATCTTATATCACTGGCAGCGTCATCCCAGTGGGAGGTGGAGATCAGGGTTAGTCCTGATCTTTTTCGTTTCAGATGTGCAAGGAGGCCATCACCGAATGACAACTTTACTCAAAACATTAAAACAAGACTGGTCTATTTCAGCTACGGTTGCAGGCTTTCTTGCCGTGCTAATTTCCTATTCTGGCCCACTGATCATTTTCTTTCAGGCAGCGCAACGTGCCAATGTTTCTACAGACATGATGGTGTCATGGATTTGGGGCATTTCCATCGGTGCGGCAGTTGCGGGGATTTATCTCTCCATTAAATATAAAACACCTGTCATTACCGCTTGGTCTGCACCGGGGACGGCGTTATTAGTCACGTTATTTCCTGACATTTCATTGAATGAAGCAGTCGCGGCCTATATCACTTCTGCAATTGTGATTTTTCTGATTGGGATTACAGGCTGTTTCGACAAACTACTGAAATGGATTCCTCAAGATGTTGCTGCGGGAATGATGGCAGGTATCCTGTTCCAATTCGGGATCAATCTATTTACGGCATCAGATAGCATGCCTTTGATTGTGTTTAGCATGCTGATGGTATTTCTGATTGCAAAACGGCTGATGCCTCGCTATACCATGATCTGGGTATTGGCAGCCGGAATCTTACTCAGTTTATTTTTGGGAAAAATGAATCCTGTTGAAGTGAGTTTTAATCTGGCAGTTCCACAATGGATCAGCCCAGAATGGTCATGGAACTCCACCTTAAATCTGGCACTCCCTTTGATTCTGGTCAGCCTGACAGGTCAGTTTTTACCGGGTATGGCGATCATGAAACTGAGTGGTTATGACACGCCAGCCAAACCAATTATCAGTGCAACCAGTATCGCCTCTTTAGCGGTTGCCTGTGTTGGCGGTATTACCATTGTCCTCGCCTCGATTACCGCGGCCTTGTGCATGGGCAAAGATGCACATGAACTCAAAGAAAAGCGTTATATCGCGGGGATTGCCAATGGGATTTTTTATATTCTCGGCGGACTGTTTGCTGGCAGTATTGTCATGCTGTTTAGTTTATTGCCAAAAGAACTGGTTGCGGCTTTGGCAGGCTTAGCCTTACTGGGAGCGATTGCAACCAATATCACGGCTGCGATGCAAAATCCTCAACACCATGATGCTGCACTGATTACCTTTCTTGCTACCGCTTCTGGTATGCATTTTCTAGGCTTAAGTTCAGTGTTTTGGGGGATCTGTATTGGCGTTATTGCTCATTTTATTCTCACACCAATCAAGCACTCAGCTTCGACTTAACAACTAAATTACACTTCTTACGCTCTATTTTTCCAGAAAACTCAGCTTAGACGTTTTCTGGATTTTTGCATTTAAAAAGCAAAACTCAAAAATAATTAATCCGAAGATAAAACGAATTTCATCCAGTATTTTAACGCTTGATAAAATAACCCGATCATTGAATAAAAACATTATTTATTCATTAATGATTATTCATCCAAAAATATCTAAAAACACCACTTTAAAATGACCAGTATTCTCGTATTTTAATATTTCACACCAATTTACCATTTTATATGTCAGCATAAAAATAAAAACTAAAACCAATATTTTTCAAATATTTAAGCAATAGAAATCACAATACTTTAATGACATAAAGATATATCAATTAGGTTTTTGACTCCGACCCAATAACAAAATAGCTTAATAAAAAATAACCTGTACTTCACAAATCGGAGGTGAAGCAATGGATACAAACAAGGTCAATATTAATGACATTATTGATAAAGCCCGTTTTTCGGCTTTTCATTGGAAAGTCTTAATTTGGTGTTTAATCATTATTATTTTTGATGGATACGATCTGGTGATTTATGGTGTGGCACTGCCCTTACTGATGCAGCAATGGTCACTGACTGCCGTGCAAGCTGGATTGCTAGCCAGCGCAGCCTTATTCGGAATGATGTTTGGTGCCATGATTTTTGGCACACTCTCAGACAAACTGGGCCGTAAAAAAACGATTATGATCTGTGTCACCTTATTTAGTGGATTTACCTTTCTCGGTGCTTTCGCCAGTAATCCAGTTGAATTTGCAATTTTACGTTTTATTGCAGGCTTAGGTATTGGAGGTGTGATGCCAAATGTCGTGGCTCTGATGACCGAATATGCACCTAAAAAAATTCGTAGCACCTTAGTTGCATTAATGTTTAGTGGCTATGCCATTGGTGGCATGAGCTCTGCCTTACTGGGGGCATGGCTGGTCAAAGATATGGGCTGGCAAATCATGTTTTTAATTGCGGGCATTCCCCTATTACTGTTACCTGTGATCTGGAAGTTCCTGCCTGAATCTCTGGCATTTTTAGTGAAATCGAATCATCACGATCAAGCCAAAATGATCGTCACTAAAATTGCACCTGAAACTGAATTAACCAGCAACACCCAACTGATCCTAAATGAAAGCACCACCACCGAAGCCCCTGTTCGCGCACTGTTCCAACAAGGTCGTACCTTTAGTACTTTCATGTTCTGGATTGCCTTCTTTATGTGTTTATTGATGGTCTATGCATTGGGAAGCTGGTTACCAAAACTGATGTTACAGGCAGGCTATTCTTTAGGCGCCAGTATGTTATTCCTATTCGCACTGAATATTGGAGGCATGGTGGGCGCAATTGGCGGTGGCGCACTGGCAGATAAATTCCATTTAAAACCTGTGATTACCAGTATGTTTGTGATCGGTGCGGCTGCCCTGATCTTGCTTGGTTTTAATAGTCCACAGTTTATTTTATATAGCTTGATTGCGGTCGCAGGCGCAGCAACCATTGGCTCACAAATTCTCCTGTATACCTTTGTCGCTCAATTCTACCCGACGGCATTACGCTCAACAGGTATGGGCTGGGCTTCAGGCATTGGACGAATTGGCGCCATCATTGGCCCTGTCTTAACGGGTGCCTTGCTCACCTTTGAACTGCCTCACCAAATGAACTTTCTCGCGATTGCCATCCCAGGCATTATCGCTGCACTTGCCATCTTTATGGTCAATTTAAAAGCCTCAGTGGCAGCACAATCTGCACCGAACTTTAATACACAAGCTTCACTGACTCAGCAATAAAAATAAGTGCGCCGAGGACTGGCGCACCCACGTTGGATATGGATTATGACTTTATTACCACGCTTTAAACCACATGGCTTAACAGCCTCTACACTACTTGTGATGGGGAGCTTTTACAGCCCGCTACTCGCTGCCGCAGAAGCGACTCAAACTGCTCAAGATGAATGGAAGTTTACCCTGAAGAATGCTTATATCAATCGAGACTTTGATAATCCTAATCTCAAAGATACAGGCAGTTGGTCACAAGCAGCATCCTTATTTTATAAATCCAAAATGCAGGAAACGCCGATGCATATCGCAGATAAGCCGATCACCATTGGTGCAGATGCTTCGGTGCAATATGCAGTGCGCTTAAGTAAAGATAAACATGTCGCTGATACTGTTCTGCCTTTTGATGTTCAAACACAATCACAGGCATCCGACTATTTAAAATATGGCGCGACCCTGAAACTGGGTTATGACAAAACCTTATTAAGTGTGGGCGAACTCTGGCTAGACTTACCTGTGACTGCGGTGGATGCCAGTCGCCAGTTACTCACCTCTTATTGGGGGACGAATTTAAAATCGCAAATTTCTGATCAGTTGTATGCGGAAATCGGTCGGGTTGAAAAAGTATCGCCACGCAACGAAGAAGATTTTAAAAAGTTCTCCTTTACTGCGAATGGCAAAACCGTTTACTCGGATGGTCTAAATTATCTGGATTTGCGTTATCAACTCACACCATCATTGAAGGCAGAATACTATTTTGGCAATTTAGAAGACTTATACAACAAGCATTATGTTGGATTAGAACATCAGTGGAAACAGCCTAATTTTAGTCTCAGTTCCAAGTTTAAATATTTTAATGCCAAGAACGATGGTCACAACTTCGATATCGATGCTCAAAATATTGGTTTACTTGAAATGCTGAAAGTGAACAATCAGTCTTTTGGTATGGGTTATCAACAAATTATTGGTGAGTCAGCCTATCCGTTACCTGATGGTTTTCTGCCTGAAACCTATTTTATAAACTGGAACGCGACGGGCTTCTTTAAAAAGAATGAAAAGTCTTATCACCTGATGTATGGCTATGATTTTAAAGATTATGTACCAGGCCTAAATGCAATGGTGAAATATGTCTATGGTCATGATTTTAAAGCTGCCAATGGTGAGAAAAATCATGAATCTGAGTCCAATCTCATTCTCAACTATGCATTGCAACAGCCTTATCTTAAAGGTATTTCGCTACAATACATCCGTATTGATTATGATGTAAAACATGGCAATGACTTTGGTGAAGATCGCCTATTTGTGAACTACAGTAAAAAATTCTAAACCTTCATTTCAGCATTTTTTCCAGACCAAAATAAAAAGGGAACTTTATTGAAAGCTCCCTTTTTAATTACTGCATGTGCAGCAATTTATTAGATTTGTGATTGAATATAATTTTGTAGACCAATCAATTCAATTAAACGTAATTGCTTTTCTAACCAGTAGGTATGATCTTCTTCTGTATCAGAAAGCTGCTGGCGTAACATATCACGGCTGATAAAATCGCCTTTCTCTTCACACAGTTTGATACCTGTCGCAAGTTTTTCACGTACATGATATTCAAGTGCTAAATCTGCCTTTAAGCAGCTCACAACATCTGTACCAACATTGATATCTTCACGATTCATATTCGGTTGAGCACCAAGGAACAAAACACGACGAATGATTGCGTCAGCATGAGATGCTTCTTCCTGCATTTCATGGTCGATACGCTCATAGATCTTATTCAGACCCCAATCTTCGTACATTCTTGAATGAATTAAATATTGATCACGAGCAGCCAATTCACCGCCAATGAGCATATTTAAATAGTCGATGACTTCTGGATTGCCACGCATAATACTTACTCCTATCGAATGACAATATTATGGTCAAGTTAGAACAGAATTGCAAAAACAAATATGTGTAAGTTTATGATTTTTATAAAATTAAAATGAGAAACATACGCATTTACAGTTCGAATTGACTGAATTTATGTAAATAAAATAAGCCTTTGCATATCATTTGTCACATTAAAAAGAGATAATTCTATTGAAAATCATTTGTTTGATTTTTTGTAACCATTAGCAATGCTTCTTATTTCGCCGATGTTTTAATCAAAAAATCATAAAAAATGACTGCTCAGCTGTTGTTTGTTTAAGCGAAATTCGGTAAATAACAGCAATCACAAAAACATAATGTGGAAACCACAATGGATAAAAGCAAACCAATTTTGGTCACTGGCGCGACGGGTTATATTGCAGGCTGGATTATCGAACGTCTGTTGAATCAAGGTCATACAGTTCATGCAACTGTACGTGACCCATCAAAGAAAAATAAGATCCAGCATTTGTATGATCTGGCAGAGCAATCAGCGGGACAAATCCAGTTCTTCAAAGCAGATTTGCTTGAATCAGGTTCATTTGATGAAGCGATGAAAGATTGCGAGATCGTGATTCATACCGCATCGCCTTTCGTTGTCACCAATTATAAAGATGCCGTTAAAGACATCATTGAGCCTGCGGTGAAAGGCACAGAAAATGTTTTGAACAGTGTTAATCGCACTGAATCAGTTAAACGTGTCGTACTCACTTCAAGCATTGCCTCAACTTATGGCGATGCAGTTGAGATTCAAGACACTGCTAATAATGAATTTGATGAAAATCACTGGAACACAACCAGTAGCGAAACACACCAGCCCTATCCTTATTCAAAAGTCATGGCCGAGCGAAAAGCATGGGAAATGGCCGAGCAACAAAACCGTTGGGATCTGGTATGCATTAACCCGGCTTTAGTGATGGGGCCATCCCTGACCGATGCGAGTCAGTCAGGTAGTATTGAAGTACTACAACAGTTCGGTAATGGCACCACCTTGTTCGGTGTTCCGCCAATGTGGAATGGGATTGTCGATGTTCGTGATGTTGCCGATGCACACGTCGCTGCGGCATTAAATCCAAATGCACATGGCCGCTATATTATTTGTGGTGGAACATTAAGCTTATTGGATATGGGCAAGGCACTTACTCAGAAGTTTGGCTATAAATTTCCATTCCCGCACTTTACTGTGCCAAAAACAGCCTTTTCTTTTGTTGCACCGATCCTCGGCCATTCACGTGAATTTGTAAAATTGAATATGGGTTATCCCATCTATTTTAATTCACAACGTAGCGTGAAAGATTTAGGGATTGAATATCGCGATGTGCGCGAAAGTGTCTGTGAACATTTCCAACAATTGCTGGATGACGGCATTGTAAAAAAATATATTTGATTCAAAACAATATATTCATTCAAAGCTAATTAAAACTTGGTACTCGGAGACGTCATCCACAACCTGAGCAAGCCAAAGCGACTAAAGCTTTGGTGAAGCGAAAAGCAACAACCGGCGTAGTCTATACTCAAGCATAGCTTTCGCCTTGCGGTACGGCAAAGATGATAAATCTTTGCTATTCGCACCTCAGGTTTTGCTTACTTTGGGCAAAACCAAAGTAAGTCCAGCTGAAAGCTTATCCTGAAATTGAGTGTAAACTCGGCAAGACTCTGTCAAGATAATTATTTCCCAGTCTCAGGATTTAATTAAATAGTCCCATTCAACTCACATTCATTGAATGGGCTTTTCTTGGTAGATTAAGCCTCGTATTGCGCCAAAAATTCCAAGAACTCTTGTTCATTCATCACGCGAATATCTAACTTCTGCGCTTTATCCAGCTTACTACCCGCTTTCTCACCTGCAACCACACATTTGGTTTTACTGGACACACTACCACTGACACGTGCACCTAAAGCTTGAAGCTTTTGTGTCGCCTCATCACGTCCCATGGTTTCCAGCGTTCCAGTCACCACCCAACTCTCACCATTCAAGGGTTGGCGTGTTGGTGCTGTTGGTGCATCCCAATGAATACCTGCTGCCATTAAACGATCGAGTACCTCAATGTTATGCGGTGCCTGAAAGAAATCAGCAATCCATTCAGCAGTAATATCACCGACATCAGGCGTTTTCTTGAGTGCTTCAATATCCGCTGATTTCAATGCCTCAAGCGTCTGAAAAGTATTCGCCAGCATACGCGCTGTGGTCTCACCCACCCCACGAATCCCCAAGGCATAAATAAAGCGTGCCAAAGTAGTTTTCTTGCTGGCTTCAATCGCATCAATCAGGTTCTGAACCGATTTCTCACCCATTTTTTCAATGGTTAATAAAGTGTCACGATGCTCATGCAAATGATAAATATCAGCCACATCTTTGAGTAAGTTGAGATGTAGAAGTGACTCCACCCAACGATCACCTAGACCTTCAATATCCAAAGCTTTACGCGAAACAAAGTGACGAATCGCTTCAATACGCTGTGCCGCACAATATAAACCGCCCGAACAACGTGCCAATGCCTCACCTTCTGGCATGACCACGGGCGAATCACAGACTGGACAATTTTCTGGAAGATGCACCATCTCGGCATCCACAGGACGAAACTCCGCCCAGACCTTCTCGACCTTTGGAATCACATCGCCAGTACGGTAAACACTTACGGTATCGCCAACACGTACATCTAAACGGTGAATTTCACCAATGTTATGTAAGGTCACATTCGATACCGTCACGCCACCAACAAAGACTGGCGCTAAACGTGCAACAGGCGTTAGCGTTCCTGTACGCCCTACTTGCCAGTCAATATTTTCCACTTTGGTGAGTGCAGCCTGTGCTGGGAATTTATAGGCCGTTGCCCAACGCGGTTCACGACTCAAGAAACCCAATTGTTGTTGCTGCTTAAGGCTGTCCACCTTAATCACCATGCCATCAATTTCAACCTTGAGGTCTGGGCGTTCTTGTTGAATCTGTTCGTAACGTTGTTGTACTTCTTCAATCGAAGCACACAGGAATTGACGTTCTGCAATTTCAAAACCAAACTTGGTCAACCAATGCAGACTATCGTGCATAGTCTCAAGCCCATGATTCGGGACACACTGCGCAATCCCATAAGCATAGAACGCCAATGGACGTGAGGCTGCAATATTCGGATCAAGTTGTCTTAAGCTACCTGCCGCAGCATTACGTGGATTCGCAAAGGTTTTATCGCCTTTCGCTTCCTGATCAGCATTGAGCTTTTCAAAGCCTTGCTTTGGCATCAACACTTCGCCACGTACTTCTAGAAACTGTGGAATCGCCTGATGCTGACTCGACAATACTTTAGGTAAATTACGAATGGTTTTGACATTCTGGGTAATATCTTCGCCTGTCTCGCCATCGCCACGAGTGACACCACGAACCAATACACCATTTTCATACCACAGTGAAATCGCTAAACCATCCAGTTTCAGCTCTACTTCATACTGCACTTTCTGGTTCGGTAAACGTTCATCAATACGACGGGCAAAAGCAAACAGGTCTTCCTGATTAAACACATTGCCCAATGACAACATTGGCACTGCATGAGTGACACTTTCAAATTTCGATAAGGCTTGACCACCCACTTTATTGGTCGGGGTATCCGCTTGAATACAGTCTGGATATTGTTGTTCTAAAGCTTTCAGCTGATGAAATAAATGGTCATATTCACTGTCTGAAATGGAAGGTTGATCCATCACATAGTAAGCATGATTATGTTTTGCAATCAGTTGAATTAACTGACGCATTTGCTCAATAACTGAGTTGTGTTCCATTTAAATTTCACCATATAAAAGGGCGGAAAAACCGCCCTATAACTTTTCACTGAATTTATTATAAAAGATTCATTAAGCTGTTGCTTGATTTGGTCGATAATCAATCACGTGATGACGCCAATGTTCTTTTAACTGCGGCGTAAATTCCAGATTATTTTCATCATAGACCTTACCATCGACTTCACGCGCAATTAAACCCGCAATACTGGTCATCATGTCATAACCCGTAACGGCCTTGCTGTTTGGTAATGCCAAGAAGAATGCAAGACCTTGCACCTGCTCACCAGATAAGGTTTCCAGATCAAAACCAGCTGGGCCATTATCCGTCATACGCAATACTGAGAACATCAAGGCACTTGGTTCATCGGTATTTTCATAACGATGGAAGCACGACATTTCACCGAAACGTAAGCCATATTTTAATAAGACTTTGAGTGCTTTATCACCCGATAATGCACGACGTGGATTCGGATAAACATTCAGAGCAATGATCTGCTCTGCGGTAGCTAAAGCACTTTCATCGTCGTAACGTTGTTGTTCGTGTAAATGCACATCCAGAATATTACTTTCGCCATCAAACTCTTCAATTGCGACCGTTTCGATATTCGGGTTCAAGCTGAGTTCTGCTTCGGTTTTATTTTCCTCAGCTTTCTCTGTCGCTTCTGCATTTTCAGAGACGATTGTTGTTTCTGCTTCAGCAGTCACGGTCTCATCTTTTTGAACAGTTTCAGTTTCTACAACTGTTTCAACAGTTTCTTCTTTAGCGACTTCTTCTGTTGAAACGATAGCTTCTGTTTTTTCTACGGTATTTGCAGTCTCAACTGTTTTTTCTACTGGAGTCTCTGCCACAACCGCGTCTGTATTCAGACTTGGTTCAACACGTTCAGTTGTGGTGACCACTTCATCTGGTAAAACTTGATCTCGTACATGACGAGGGATGACAGGCTGCTGACTTTCAGGATTAATATATAAATCCGCTTCTAATGACGGCTCGACTGGTTTCGGTTTTCTTAAAAGCATCATTAAACCAACGAGCATAATCACAACGGCGATAACAATGCCTATTATTGTATTCATTTCCATACTATGACTCCGCAACTAACCCGTATTCTTTTGCCTGCTCTAAATCGACAGTCACTAATTTTGATGTGCCTGGCTCTGGCATGGTCACTCCCAGTAAGTCAGTTGCCATTGTCATCGCCAATTTATTATGTGTAATGTAAATGAATTGCACCTGTTCAGAAAGCTCTTTTACCAAATTACAATACCGCTGAACGTTGGCATCATCCAAAGGCGCATCAACTTCATCCAAAACACAGAATGGTGCAGGGTTTAATCTAAAGATCGCAAACACCAGCGCCAATGCGGTCAAGGTTTTTTCACCGCCCGATAAGAGAGCCAATGAACTGTTTCGTTTGCCTGGTGGACGCGCCATCAATTTCACACCAGATTGCCAGTCATCTTCAAGACTTAAGCTCGCTTCCCCGCCATTAAAGACTTTAGGGAAAAGGACTTGCATCTCTTGATTGACCTGATCAAAAGTGGTCATGAATAGCTTACGGGTTTCCTGATCAATACTTTTCATGGCATCTTTCAGTTGATCAACCGTATTCTGCAAATCCTGCATCTGATGACTGAGTTCATCAAAACGCTGTGATACTTCCTCATATTCCTGTGAAGCTGCCAGATTGACCGCACCAATTTTTTCGAATTGCTGCTGTGCCTTTTCCAGTTTCTGTTGATGATCTTTAATTTCAATCGACAGATCAGACAAAGCCTCTGCATTCAACTCTTTCAGTTGTTCCAGATAATGTTCACGATCCGATTTGGCTGCCTGCCAAGCCAAACGCTTTTGCTCTAACTGTTCACGTACCTGCTCATCTTTTTGCTGGGCTTGATGACGCTGTTCAGTCAACTGCTGCTGTTTCTCTTGAATCTGATTCAGTTCAAGTTGCCATTCATTCCAGTTTTTTTGCAATTTTTCAGTTTGATGAAATTGTTCCTGAAATTGTGACTCTAAATTTGGCAGTTCCAACTGAATCGGATCAACAAATTTCTTTGCCTGTTCAATTTGTTCAATAATTTGATGATACTGCGTTTTTAAGAATGAAATATCTTTCTCTAACAGCTCCATTTGCTGATTGGCCTGAGATGTTTGGCGACGCAGACTTTCACGTTGCTGTTGCTGCTGAAGCAACTGCTGTTGTTGCTCATCCAGTTGTTCATTCAGGTTTTCTACCTGAAACTGCAAGGTTTTATAATTCGGCAATACCGCTTCTAATTTGAGTGCAAGCGCGTGTAAATCAATTTCCAGATCATCACGCTGCATCGCATCTTCTTCAAGCTGTAGATCCAGTTGTTTGAGTTGATCTGCCAATTGCTGTTGCTGCAATACAAAAGCCTGCGCTGTACTTTGCAATTTGGCAATTTGCACATCCAGCTGTTGCAGCTCTTTCTGTTTTTGTTTCAGACTTTGCTGTTGTTGCTGTAACTGTTGTTGTTGCTGTTGCAAGGTGTGCTGCTGTTGAGAAAATTGCTGTTCCAGCTCAAGCAGCTTGGGTTGTTTCTCCGCAAGTTGCAGCTCAATTTCCTCTAAACGCACTTGATGGCTCAACATACCTTGCGCACTTTGGCTATCTTCATCGTAATGCAGACCAATCACCCAATCTGCGCCAACATGATAACCATCCAGCGTTAAAATCGACTGTGCCTGTTGGAGCTCTGCTTGATGCGCTAAAGCGATTGCCAGATTCTCAGCCACGGCAACATTTGCCCATAATGAAGACTGTGGGGCTTCAATCCAGTCACTTAGACAGGTCAAATGTTGAATTTGAATACCTTGTTGCGTCGCTGTCTTTAATTGTCGAGCCACGCCTTCTTGAAATGACTGTTCATCATCCAGTAAATGCGCTTGTAACCATTTGGCCAAGAACTTTTCAATGATACTGGCATGGCTTTTACCTTGCGCGGTTAAACGCAGGCTTTGCATCAAGCGAACCGTATTCTGCTGATGCTTTGGACTTTGTTTTGCCACCAGTTGATTCAAATTCTTTTGTTCAGCCAGTAAAACCTGTATTTCGGTTTTAAGCGTCTGCACATCTGCCTTATCCAGCTGTTGTTGTTCTTGTTGCGCCTGTAAATTTTGCTGTAGTTCTTCAATAGCGGCTTCCAGCTCAACTATCTCTTGATGAAGTTGTTGCTGCAATTGTTCCAGTTGTGCCTGTTCTTCATCTTGAACCTGCGCTCGAATCTGACCACTTTGCGATTGTAGCGTTTGCTTTTGCTGTTCGATTCGCAACACATTTTTGGCAAGCTGCTCAATTTGCGCGGCCATCTGCAACTTTTGCTGTTGTTGCTTATCGACCTGTGCTTTGAGCTGTTCAAACTGCTGTTGTGCTTGCTTTTGCTGGGCCTGAACATCACTCACGTTTTGTTCAGCTGTTTGTGTTTGCTGTTCTAATGCCAGCAATGTTTCATTTTGCTCATCAAACTGGGCAGATAAAGTTTCGATCTGGAGTTCAGACAACTGTAAACGTTCTTTGGTCTGTACTTTCTGCTGTTCAAGCTGTACCAGACTACTGCTATTCTGCTGGAATAGGCTCTGCTTTTGTTCCAGTGTCATCTTCAACTCAGCCAGTTTTTTCTCTGCCTGCTGCCACTCATGTTGCAATGGCGAAGACTGCTGAATTAAGCGCTGAAATAAGGCACTGGTCGCTTCCAGATCATGTTCAATCGTCTGTGATTCAGAACGAACCAATTTAAATTGTTCACCCAATGCCGTCATTTCAACGGTATATTCTTGTTGTAATTTTTGGCTTTGATTGGCTTGGAAAGACAGAATCTCAATTTTTAAAGTACGGATCTGCCCTTCTAAGGTTTTGTATTGAATCGCAGCTTCAGATTGACGCTTCAAGCTTCTCAGCTGTGATTTTAGTTCCGCGGCAATGTCATCTAAACGTGCCAAATTTTGTTCAGTATGTTCTAAGTGCTGTAAAGTCTCGCGACGACGTGCCTGATAACGCGATACTCCAGCGGCTTCTTCAATAAAGACCCGCATTTCTTCAGGCTTGGCATCCACCAGACGGTTAATCATGCCCTGTTCAATCACCGCATAAGAGCGCGGCCCTAAACCTGTGCCCAAGAAAATATCGGTAATATCACGACGGCGACAACGCGTACCATTCAGGAAATACTCCGATTTCCCTTCACGTGTCACCTGACGACGGACGGCCAGCTCATTATAGGCGTTATATGCCCCACCCAATTTACCATAGGTATTGTCAAAACGAAGTTCGACACTGGCAACACCAACAGGTTTACGCTTGGCTGTCCCAGTAAAGATAACATCCTGCATACTGCCGCCACGCAATTGACGTGCGTTGGACTCGCCCATGACCCAGCGAATCGCATCAATAACATTGGATTTACCGCAACCGTTCGGCCCCACAACCGCAGTTCTGTTCGCCTTAAAATTTAATGTTGTACTATCGGCGAAAGATTTAAAGCCTGAGAGTTTTAAACTACTTAAACGCATACTGCCCTAACTAGCGGCGTGAGCGTCTAGCCCAGGCCAATTCAATCTGTTTCATACGTGTCAGAGATTCCAACACAAGGTTACGCAAGTGTCGACAAAAATCTTCCATAAATAAAGCAGCTTGTTGTGATTTTCGGATCAAAATAGCATCAATCACCAGCTTAAACAGGGTAAATGACTCTTGTAGCTCCCGACGCGAGGTATTCAAGGTAAGAAAATAGCTACGGCGCAATGAAGGCAACAGTTCTTTATAAAATTGCATGAGATATGGATTTGCCACCATTTCATGTTGTTCAGCTAAATATTTAAAGATTGCATCGTAAAATTTTTCAATGTCACCCGCCCTGACGAACTCAACCAATTGATCCAGTAAAGCTTGTAAATGCTCAGCTTCATTGACACGCCAAGTTTCACTAATGCGTTGCACGATATGCCCCAGAACCATCACATTGGTATCAAACAATGCTTTGACCTGTTGCGCCGACATTTCAGATACAATCGCACCACGTCGTGGAAAAATCTCAATTAAATATGTACGTTCCAGTAATAACAATGCTTCACGGACAGAACCGCGACTGACATCTAATTCTTTCGCAATGCGCAACTCTTGAATACGTTCGCCTTCAACCAGCTCACCGCTAATAATTTGTTCACTAATATATTTTGCAATCTGTTCAGAAAGACTATCAGCCTCTTCGAGATTCATGAGCGCCTCGCTATCTTTGTTATACGCATTGTCCAATGCTATTTACGCTTTTTTGTTTTAACTGATCTCACCCTATAAATTCTATATCATTGTCTGACAATTTTATTGCTTTTTAAGCCAATCGTCCTGAAAAAGCCCCCATCCATTCTCAAAATAGATAAAAAAATCATTTTTTCTATTTTTATTATCAAATATTTATATTTTCCATGAGTCGCCAACCATCCATCTGATCGGAAAATAACTTTATGGAATAAATCACAAAAAATATTATTTATATTAAATCAATCGCAATTTAATCATGGATGAATACACACATAAGCATCTTCATCCATTCTTGAAGTTCATGACTAACGAAACAAATTAATATCTACATCAACCCTTTGTAGATGAAATAACACCCAACCACCACCAGCAAGCCTGCAAAGCATTTTTTCAACATGGCTGGCGATAACAGATGAGCAACCTTGGCACCAAATTTCGCGGTGATAAAGCTCATGACACTAATGCCCAAAAAAGCATAAACATGCACATAACCAATGGTATTCGGTACTTCAATCTGTTCTTTGGCACCAAACCACATAAAGCCCAATGCACCTGCTACAGCGATCGGCAATCCACACGCTGCCGAAGTCGCCACTGCTTTTTGCATCACCACCCCATGACGATTAAGATAAGGAACGGTCAAGCTGCCACCACCAATACCAAAAATCGCCGATGCCACCCCAATGCCACCACCCGCAGCCAGCTGTAATGGTGCGGATGGCAAATGTCGATTTGGATCAACCACGGCATTGGCCCCTTTAAACATCTTATAGGCCATCCAGACTGCAAATACACCGATCACCAGTTGCAAATGCTGCCCTGACATCAAGTCGGCAATACCAGCGCCCAAAAATGATCCTATCACCAACCCCGGTGCAAGATTACGAAACACGGGCCAAAGCACCGCACCTTTCTTATGATGGGCCGTTACCGAACTAATTGAGGTCACAATAATGGTTGCTAACGATGTACCCACTGCAATATGCATAATGACATTCGGGTCATAATTCATTTGCGTGAAGACAATATATAAAATCGGCACAATAATTAAGCCACCGCCCACACCAAATAGCCCCGCAGCAAATCCGGCAATTGCACCAATCAGCAAATATATGATTAACTCCATAAACAAATGACCACGCTACTTGTAAAAATGATGGATGATTTCGCAACCCGCCAGCTTCAACAATTATTGAACGCAAAAAATCAGTTTCCCGAAGTGGTTTTACTCAAGACCACCACGACATCAACCAATGATGATATGCGTGAAATTGCAGAAAAAGGCATTACGACAGGACTGGTTTGCAGTGCGCAGCAAACACAAGGTCGAGGTCAACATCAACGACCATGGTCCTCTCCTGAAGGAAACATTTATTTAAGCACACTGATCCAGACCAAGACAGCACTAGACGGTCGTCTGGCATTGGAAATTGCGTTAAATATTCTACAGATGCCGAGCTTACACGGTCTTCAACTACAAGTGAAATGGCCCAACGATTTATATAGTCCTCAAGGGAAATGGGGCGGCATTCTGGTAGAGCCGCTTTCGACTCATCAAGCCATTATTGGGGTGGGCATCAACTTAACCACGCCACCTGTGGAAAATGCTGACCAGCAAATTACCTCCTTACAAATGCTCGGTTTAGATCCAATCGACCGAATCGGATTAATTGCTGAACTCTATACGGCAATCCAACAGGCAGCCCAGTGGTTTGAACATGGCAGTTATAATCTGGCAGAACGTTTTAACCACCACGCGATTTGGCTCAATCAGCACGTGGAATTTGAGCATACCCAAGGCAAAGTTCAGGGACTATTCCAAGGTATCTCCAATGAAGGCGCGGTATTGATCAAGACCGATCAAATCCAGCAATTCTATCAAGGTCGCTTACGTCTCGCTTCAGTTTGAGAATAGGAAAAGCTCATGAAAAGTTTATGGCTTGATATTGGAAATACCCGTTTAAAATACTGGATTACACAGAACGATCAGGTGCTTGAACACGCAGCCGAATTACACCTGCAATCTCCTGCCGATTTATTACTGGGTTTAATCCAGCATTTTCGTCATCAGAACCTGACGCAGGTCGGTATTTCTTCCGTACTCGATTCAGAGAATAATCAGCGTATCCAGATGATTCTCAATATTCTGGATATTCCGATTATCTTTGCCAAAGTTCATGCAGAGTATGCTGGTCTGAAATGTGGTTATGATGTACCAAGCCAGCTCGGGATTGACCGCTGGCTGCAAGTCTTGGCAATGGCAAAGCCAGCTGAAAATTTTTGTGTAATTGGTTGCGGGACTGCCCTGACCATCGATCTAGTTGAGGGTTTACAGCATCTTGGTGGTTATATTCTGCCAAATCTCTATCTGCAACGGGATTCGCTGATCCAGAATACTAAAGGGATCAAAATTCCAGACTCTGCCTTTGATAATTTAAAACCAGGTCATAACACGGTCGATGCAGTCCATCACGGTATATTGCTGGGTCTGATCAGTACCATTGATCAAATCATGCAGCAATCCCCGAAAAAGTTAATCTTAACAGGTGGTGACGCCGCTTTATTTGCTAAATTCCTCAGTCATTATCAACCTCAAGTTGAATCGGATTTATTGCTACAAGGTTTAAAACACTATGTTCAGCTAAATTCAGCTTTGAGCAAGGTTTGAAGTGCCTGTAATAACTGTGGAAACTCCTTAAAGCCATCTTCTGTACGAAAATGCCCAGCCTGAGCGACCTCAATCAGCTGGGCATTGAGCAGGTTTGAAAATTTAAACATCAATGGCACAGGAATCACGGGATCATTACTGGAAAAGAAAACCAGACGTCGCTGAATATTCGCTCTCAGAATGCCGCTCTCAAACTGAGCTTGTTGAATAAAAGCATTAAATTCTGGATGTTGAGCAATCGGGTCATTAAAACCAGCAATAAAAATTCCTGCTTTGATGCTCATTTGCTTCAATTTCTGAGCCAAAAATCGTGAGAGTGCTACACAAGAAAGCCCATGTGCTACCACGATACTCCGCTCATTCAGCCCTTTTAATTGCGCTTCCAGACAAGTTTGCCAAATCTCCGCTTCGGGATGACTGGCATCTGCAAGAAATACACGCTCAACCCTAAGCTCATCGCTTTTCAGTTGTTGTTCTAACCAGCCATACCAATGCTGATCGGGATCGGCATTTTCACAATGCAGAATAAATACGCTATTTTTTGAATTATGTGACATATTTAACACTATTTTTCAATAAAAACATAAACTTAGAAATATATATTGCGCTTTTTTAATTATTCTTAACATTAATATTTTGTATCAATTTTATACAATACCACTCAAAATATAGGCATAGAAAAAGGCGCATTACGCGCCCTTTCAGGAAGTCGATAGAACTTACTTTTTCTGGTCATTACTACCAAATAAAGGGCCCATACCACCACCGCCACCAAATTGTTTTTGCATATTGCCCAATGATTTCAGCATTTTGCTCATACCTGATGGATTCGCAAATTTCTTCATCATTTTCGCCATTTGTGCCTGTTGCTTGATCAATTTATTCACTTCAGCAACGTCCATACCACAACCAGCAGCAATACGTTTTTTACGACTTGGGTTAATCAAATCAGGGTTACGACGCTCTTTGATCGTCATTGACTGAATGATGGCTTCCATACGCTTCACTTGCTTTTCAGGATTGGCTTTTTCAATCGCGTCCTGAATACCCGCATTGCTCATGCCTGGTAATTTGTCTAGGAAGCCCATCATGCCGCCCATTTTGCTCATTTGCTCAAACTGCATCAGCATATCTTCAAAGTTGAAGTTACCGCCTTTTTGCAGTTTTTTTGCCATTTTCTCGGCTTTTTCTTTGTCGATTTTGCGTTCAACTTCTTCGACTAAAGAAAGAACGTCACCCATACCCAAAATACGTTGTGCAACACGATCCGGATGGAATGGCTCAAGTGCATCCAGTTTTTCACCAATACCTAAGAACTTGATTGGCTTACCAGTAATGGCACGAACCGAAAGTGCTGCACCACCGCGTGCATCACCATCAGTTTTAGTCAGAATCACACCAGTTAAAGCCAAAGCATCATTAAACGCTTTTGCAGTATTGGCAGCATCCTGACCTGTCATTGCATCAACAACGAATAAGGTCTCGGTTGGTTTCACCGCCGCATGTAATTCTTTGATCTCGTCCATCATGTCTTCATCGACATGTAAACGACCTGCTGTATCGACAATTAGAACATCAGCAAACTGGATTTTCGCTTGCTCAATCGCACGATTCACAATATCAATCGGCTTTTCAGACGCTTCAGATGGAATGAAACCGACACCGACTTCATTCGATACGGTTTCTAACTGCTTGATCGCTGCTGGACGATAAACGTCGGCAGACACCGTCATTACTTTTTTCTTTTGGCGTTCTTTTAAGAAACGTGCCAATTTTGCAGCAGTCGTGGTTTTACCTGCACCTTGCAAACCGGCAAGAAGCACAACAACTGGTGGTTTTGCACTTAAATCTAATGTTTCATTTGCCTCACCCATCATCTTGGTGAGTTCATCATAGACAATCTTTACAAATGCCTGACCAGGAGAAAG
Source organism: Acinetobacter sp. NRRL B-65365 (assembly GCF_001605865.1). Lineage (NCBI taxonomy): Bacteria > Pseudomonadati > Pseudomonadota > Gammaproteobacteria > Moraxellales > Moraxellaceae > Acinetobacter > Acinetobacter sp. NRRL B-65365. The sequence goes on from NZ_LRPD01000005.1 coordinate 36,309, forward strand.
CTGAGTCATGACTTCTTGACCGAGCGCTTCTTCCTTAACCTTCGCGATAAATTCACGAGTTACAGGTAACGCCACATCGGCTTCAAGAAGTGCCATACGTACTTCACGTAGGGTATCTTTAATATTGTCTTCGGTCAGCTGCCCTGAGCCAGTAACATTTCTTAAACTCTGTGTGAGTCGTTCTGTTAAGGTATCAAACATTGCGAAATCCGCTTAAAATGGCTAGTTGCAAAAAAATCTTTCTTAAAATAGAAAATTTATGCATAAGATGCTATAGGATACTGTAGTTCGAAGCGAATTTATATCTTATATGGTGAATATTATTCATCCTCCTAAAAAAGGTTTGACATGATCAGTCTCCCCTTGGTTTACACAATTTTGGCACTTATCGCCTATACCAGTTCATTCTGGTATTTGTTTATTCGTTTAATGTCAAAACGTACTCCAAATCTTTGGTGTTATGGCCTGATGGTCGGTTTAGGACTAGTGCTGCATGCGACTGTCCTTTCCCAAGACATGCTGACATCTATTGGGGTGAATTATGATGTATTCAACCTGATGTCCTTCACTTCTGGACTCATGTTGGCACTCAGTCTGATCCTGAGCCTGATTCGCCCGATCCTGCCATTGAACCTGATTGGAACGCCTGTAGCCGCTTTTGGTTTAATTCTCGGCTTCGCTTTTAGCCAGCCAAATCAAATTATTGAACAACATAGTTTTGGTCTGGACTTACATATCATTTTGTCCCTGTCTGCTTATGCTGTGCTGCTCATGGCAACCATTCATGCTGTTCTGCTCTGGTTTCAGGATCGGGAACTAAAAAAGAAACAAAAACGTCGTATCTGGGTGAATTTGCTTCCACCATTTCAGGTGATGGAGTCATTATTATTTGACTTGATTATTACTGGATTTGGCCTGCTTACAGCCGCATTATTGTTCGGCTTCTTTACCATTGATAACTTTTTTGCCCAACATCTCGCACATAAAACTGCATTTAGTATCATTTCATGGTTCTTATACGGCGCATTATTGATCGGACATTACAAGTTTGGCTGGCGTGGACGCAAAGCAATTCGTTTCACCATTACAGGTTTTGTCCTGCTCGCAATCGGTTTTATGGGCAGTAAATTTGTTTTAGAAATGATATTAGGACGTTGATAAAACGTTCTAATATGGACTCTCATGTACTCTTACTATAAAAATACAGATAGAGATGGCGTAATAGACCTGTATGAATTAGATCAGGAATATTACTGCTTAAGAGCAATTTTTATCACGTCAACAATAATTTTAAATTCAGCTGTTATCGATGAACAATCTAATTTATTTCTTCCAGAAGGAAGTTTTTCTGAAAATTTAGAACAATTATCTGTAACGACAAAAGAAGAGTTTTTAAACTTTTGGCATAAATCTACATCGCGACATTTAGATGCATGGAATAGCTTAAAATGCAAACTTCACATCAATCAAAGTATTGATACAGAGATTGTTTGTTTCTATCCTCAAGGTGTTATTGTTAAATATAATGAAATTTTTTTGGGTTTAGTTAACTACAAAGATTGTGAATCTATTTTAGGATCAGAAAACATGTATCCTCAGCAAAAAATTAATCTTTATGTGCAAAACTTTGATGATGAAAACTTATGGATTAACTTCTCTGTAAACGCCCAACATCAACTTGTGTAGCCGCCCCTATCATTTCCTAGACATCTTATTAAAAAATGCGTATAACGCTGTTTTCGCTTAACTAGGTAAAAATCGTGAAACTTGTACTCGCTCCGATGGAAGGTCTTACTGATCCAATCATGCGTGATGTGCTCACCCATGTTGGCAGTTTTGATTGGTGCGTGACCGAGTTTATCCGTATTACCGATAGCATTCAGCCAGATCATATCTACTATAGCTTTTGTCCAGAACTGAAAAATGGTGGTAAAACCGCAGCTGGCACGCCTGTACATGTGCAATTTCTGGGCAACAACCCAGAGATGCTCGCTGCCAATGCAGCCAAAGTGGTTGAACTGGGCGCACCTGCGATTGATCTGAACTTTGGTTGTCCAGCCAAAACAGTAAACCGCCATCGTGGGGGTTCTGTGTTACTAGATGAGCCAGAAACCGTACATCTCTTAGTCAAAGCCGTTCGTGATGCTGTACCTGCACATATTCCAGTTTCAGCAAAAATGCGTTTGGGCTATCTTGATGAAAATCACACTTTGGATAATGCCCATGCCATTGAAGATGCTGGTGCGAGCTGGCTCACCGTACATGCACGCACCAAAGCAGATGGTTATACCCCACCCGCCTATTGGGAAAAGATCCAACCGATTACCGAAGCATTAAAAATCAATGTTATTGCCAATGGTGAAATCTGGAACAATGCCCATGCAAAAGCCTGTCTAGAGCAATCTCATTGTCAGGATTTAATGATTGGTCGGGGTGCGGTGACTACACCAGATTTAACCTTATGTATTCGTCAAAATATGGATCAGGCGCTGCTGTCTTGGCCGGAACTGGTGGAATTGCAGCTACGCTTCCTAAGTGGACAATACAAGACTGAAATTGGCATGGTCGGACGTTATAAGCAATGGCTCGGTATGATGACCAAGGCGTATCCTGAAGCCCAGCAACTCTGGGGACAGGTGAAGAAGATTAAACAGCTCGAAGACATCCTTCAGTATTTAAAGCAAAGCTAAGGCTATTGCTGAAATTCGATTTTAAATTAAAAAAAGCGGCCTAAGCCGCTTTGGAAAACCTAAAATCAATTCAAGATTACATTCCACTCACTTTCATTTTTAAATTCGTTACGGAAGCCCCTGTCATACCAATATTTCCAATCGAAGCATTTGGTAAATTATTAAAGACACCTGACTGTTGGGCTGCATTTGAACCCAACAGGACATTATTCAACTGTAAATCAAACTTGTCTGTTGTACCTGCATTGCCAAAAATAATCCCGCCCTTATCAGCTCCCTCTGTACCATACACGCCAGCATAGAAACCTTTAAGCCCAAAAGGACTACCATTATGTCCTGTCAATTTAAAGTTAAAACTTGCACCAACAGCGGTCGTTGCTGCGTTTCCAGAGGTTGTATAATCAGAAACCAGCATAATATTACAACCATTTCCTGAACCACAGATGGACTCAATTGCACCATCAAACATAATCATGTGCCCTTGCGGTGCCGCGCCCAGCTGGATGTTCATACTTGGTTTATTTGATGCAAAAACGATATCGATACCACCTACACGCAACAGTTCTTTAACATCACTTTTAAGTAAAGTCCCTGCCGTAAAAATGGAATTACGTGTATAGCTACTTCCATTTAAATTAGAAAGCGAATTTGATCCTGCGGTATAAATAGAGAAAGGTGAGATTCGAAGTCCTGTAATACTGTTATCGAAAGTCAAACCAATATTTGCAAAAGCGCCCTTTGCAGCAGCATTACCCTTATCTGTATCAATGGTTGCTTTCAAGCCGAAAGTGGTCTCGGTACTGCCATTTAATCCAGACACTTTTACAGGCGCTGCAACAGCTTGTCCTGCCACCCCAGCAATCACCAGACCTGCACGACCCGTATAACCACCACTTGGCAGACCATCATTATCAATGATTGCCATTTGATTGAACTGGACATTGGACTGTACACCAATGGTCAAACCGTCTTGTCCAGTCGTTGCTGAAAGACTCTGATCGTCCATCGGCTGCATCGCCATTGTTAATGGACTTAACAATAATAATGACAAACACGCTAGCTTCTTGTTTTTATTCATTGTCCTCATCCATAGACAAATGTTTAAAATATATACTACAGCTTAACATAACCCACTCACCGCACAATCACTTTATCGTTAGACAGATAAGTGGAAGCATCTACTGTTACACCATCAAATGCCTTAGTTTCGAGGCATAATTGAAAATTGGCTGGTTAAGCGTCCACCAGTAATTGCCATTTCACCTAAACGCTGAGCACCGCCACTCGGGCCATAAAGGTTAATATCTCGAGTTCTAAAGACACCGTCAGTGGTACGATTCGGGTTAAAGGTTAGCCCAGCATTAAAGCTAGCTACCCCTTCTCCTGAACTATCTCGACTGATCTTAATGGCATTGTTAAACGCAACATCACCCTGAATATTATCTAGGCCTAAAGTTGAACCATCCACAGGATCACTAATTTGAATCGTGTTATTGCTTGCTGCATTTAATTTAAGATCACCGACAATATTCAAGGCATTGCCTGAGCCATCCGCTTTATATTCGTTATTTGGAATAAGAGACAGATTCATATCTCCGCCGATACGAAGTTTTAAACCAAATAAAACATCATTACTCAGTGCAAAGTTATTATTTGGTGAAACGCCACCAGTATAAGTTGCACCTGGTAAATAACCCGCGGCGACTTCTGCTGCCATCACGATGAGCATATCTTTGAGAGTCGCGTTAAAACTGCCATTTTCGAGGCCGAGACTTCCCGTTCCTTTTAATAACATATCAATATTACGTAATCCCATGTAATAGTTTCGAGCGCCATCAATTACCAGAATAGAAGTGGTTTTATTTCCCAAAGCCTTGTAGTTGCTATCACGATCTACGCCTGTGGTACTCATACCCAATGAAAAACCCAATCTTGGCGTTTCACCAGTGCTTCCAACACTATGTTTCACACCATTTTTATCAAAATAGAAAGCCTCATTGGCATTCACCTTAGTCCCATACATTGCCATATTGGCATTCAGGTTATAAAAAGGTAAGGCTAAGCCCCAGTTATTATCCGTGTGATTAGTGATTGGTGCATATCCACTTTCAGGATTACTGGTTGCACTGTTGGTAAAACGTCCACGTCGAGAAATTGCCTGAAACTCTGCACCCCGAATTGCCACAAGCAGACTATAAGGATTTGTGGTACCTGTTTGGGTATGAAGACTTTGCGTATAGTCCACATCTCGGGTTAAGAAACTACCATTACCAAATTTAGAAGTCTGGAAAACATAGTTTGCTGGTAGAAATACCGAACGGGCATCAACCAGATTAATATAGACATTACCTGTATCAAATGAGCCTCGGCTACCTAACTGTAATCCCGTTAAATTGCCAAATTCAAAACCATAGGTATTTAATCCAGCACCGCCAATTTCTAACGTTGTCGCCTTTCCGTCACTCCCCAACATGGAGTCATTATCTTTAGTAAATTCAGCCTTCATACGGAATGCAACACCCGTTTTCCCCATAATGGCATTTCCGTCAGTGGTGCTGCCGAGAATATTAGTTCCCTCAGGATTGCCATAGCTGCTTCCATAAGCAGGATTCGCTGCATTACTTGCATTGATACCACGTAACTGTAGAGAACCATTAATCATACGACCATTGGCTCCGACACGAATTAAACCTTTAGCCTTATTATCAGGACTGGCTTGCTGATTTAACGGCGTATTGGTTGCATCCAGCGTATAAGGAGAAGCTGGATTTGCTTTTTTATTCAATAAAAACTCTAAATTTAATCCAGCATTGGTCGCTACGCCGCCATCTGCGTAGGTTCCAGCTGTAACATTGCCTGTATCTTTAACACGCGTAAAATCGACATAACCATAATCAGTCGTCGGTGTCTGGGTCAATGAAGCATTTGCTGCATTGCCAGTAAGTAATGCATTATTGGTTTGTAGCTTGATCCCTTCAACAGAATCGACAAACATCACGCCTTTGCCCAAAAAGTTAAAATTCAGATTCTTTAGAACCAGTTGATTCAACTCATTATTTGAAGTCTGACCCAAATAAATATTGGCATTTTTAAGGCCTAACTCTAACGAAGCCTGACTACTTTTACTAAACAGTCCGTCCGTCGTTTTAAACTTCAAGTCCAGTGGTGATGTTGTTTGAATAGCTAAATTACCAATATCACTACTACATCTATTGGTATCGCAAATCTGAAATGAATCAATCGTAATAAGAGACGGATTTGAGGAAAGCTCTATGTCTAGGCCCGTTTTATTGCCATTGCTACCAGTATTCAGCTTATAGGTTGTCCCAAGTGGGTTGCCTAATGCATTTTGCTGAATGTTAAAATTATTAGCGACTGCTTTTAAGGTCGTGCCCGCTGCATCAGAACTTCCTCGTCCTGCATCATCCTGCCAAAAAAACTGATCTACATGGATCTTGTCATAGGTGGTTTCAATATGAACACCATCTTGTCCATTTACACTACGTAAGGCACTATCATCCAACGCTTGTAAGGCATAAGCAGAATGACTAATAAAAAATATACTTGCAGCTAAAGTATTGAGTGCAAAACTTATATTCCTAGCATTTTCATTATTTTTTTTCATCGCTTCAATCCTTTGAAATTTATATCCGGTTAGCAACGTGGATGGCTTGCATCGCAAGAAAACATCATTACATTTCCTTGAATCGCCAAATTACCATTCATTTTTAACCCCATAAATCCCGTTTCTTTATTACGGTCATACACGGAAGGATGATCAGCAGCGTATGTCGGTGCTTTTAAATAGCCATAGCCATTTGCTGGCGGTGTAGTCGGATTATTCCCTTCGACCAGTTTTCCATTACTATCATAGTAACTGGTAAAATCATCTTGCTCGATGGCAAGAGCATTAAAACCAAAATTACGAATCAAAATCGGCTTGGTTGGGTCAAAGCTTAATTGCATTGCTGGTTTAGTTCTTGCAGCTCCGCCATCATCGTTATAAATCAGGTCAACACCATCCAGACCTAACTTTTGCAAATCAATAGTTCCTTGTATCCCTTTAAAGACCAACCAGACTTTATTCGCTGGATTAGCTTGGGTCGGATCACTAACAGGCTGATTACCATTTCGGACAAAACGTTTATTGACCGAAATCCCAAGATGACAAAAGGCCAAGTTTTCACACACACCACCCAGACCATTATCAAACTCGTATTTTCCAGTGGTACTGTTATAAATCTGGTTCAATGATAATTTGAGAGATAAATCCGCCCCTGCCTGACCTTCAACAGCCTGTAAAGCTTCATTATCCAGACTTTGTAATTCGGCATGCGTTAACGTTGTGGCTAATACAAGAAGTAAAGTTGTGATTTTTTTCATCGTATTACTCCTTTTATAGTCCAGTTGTCGTAATTTTAAGATGCTGAATCAAGACACCATCAATCACAGCCGAACCCATATTATTGATTGGCGAAGCAGTATTTAATTTATAAGTATTAATATCCGCATTTGGTGTAGTTGAATACCAACGTCCATCTACAATACGTGCATCAGGTAATGCTCCAGTATTTGGAACCACAAATTTTTGATTATTATTCCCTGCATCTTGGCGTGTATAACCTGCATTTAAAACAGATGGATCATAAAGTGATGTACTCTCAATGTTGACCCAGTTTACGCCGCTGGTTGAATCAAATCGCAGGCCGTAATCACCATTACTTCCTGTAGCTGTACCACCGCTGGTGCGATATTGCCAACGATAACCACTACAGAATAATCCTGAACAACCAATACTCGTCCGTTGTTGATTTTGTAACTGATAGAAATACTGATCTTTTGATACTGTGCCTGAGTTTAAAGACCCAAAAGAAATACCAACTGCATCCTGTGTACTATTTCCTTTAAATGCCTGAAGTGTTTTACCACCGTCATTACTATAGACAGTACCAATGCCAATACTACTGTGTGTAGCATTTGAACCCTGATAAGTTTTTCCACCCAAGCTGATATTGCTACCACATTGATAAACGTTACAGGTAGACCCTTTATAACTTGTATCTGCACCTGTGTAATCGGTATAGATTTGCTTATAAATACTTTCTTTATTCGGAATACGTGCAACTTCCAGACTGAAGTTCTTACCATCTGAACCCAAAATCACAGGCTGATATAAATTACCCAACACCAGATTGGTATTTAGGTTATAAATAAAAATCCCTTCATTTGCATCAAAAGTAGGTGCATTGCCCCCTTGAATCGCAGGTGTTGATAAATTCGCGGTATCTGTTGTTTCTCGAGTACTTAAACGGAGTACACGATCATTTAGGCCTGTTGGTGCAGTCCAGTTACCCGTTGATGTTATTTTAGTCGTCTGACTACGAATACGATACTCCGTCACTCCTGTTCCACCAGGGTTACTGGTTTGTCCTGGGCTATAACGAGGTGTCCAGATGTCTGTACCTGACCCGCAAGCAGTACAAGTTTCGCCGGCATTCAGCGTAGGCAAGGTATCTGTTTTTGTAGAAGTAGGCGTATTAATCGTCATGCCTGCTTTTAAATTAGCACCATCCCCACTATTGAAACGGAAAATACCAGATATACCCAATGTGTTGTTATAAAAAGGACTTAAGCCCCCCGTACTCCCTGCACCATTTAAGGTCTGGAATATTTTTACATTACTACCATTTAAACTAAAGCCGTTCCATATCCCTTGCAAACGCAGACGATTCGCACGAGTAGGATCAATACTCGTGCCGACTAAACCAGCATTATTTCCATACTGGAACTGGTCCGCGGCACCATCCGCTTTATTTGGATTGCGAACAAAGGCATCCGCCCATAAGCCAAGTTTTAAGTTATAAGCATTTACACCAACAGGATCTGCTCCTGTTTTAATCACAGTGGGAGCACCCGTACCTGTTGCATTATCATTATAATATTCATACAAAGGCGCTTCTAAAGCCATGTAGGTGACTTGCCCTGTATCGGTATTCGGTGTACTGCCATCTGGCGTAAAGGTAGGAACATTGGCTTGCGACTGAACTTTTAAGATCCATGGATTACTTGCCGATCCCCAGCTACTAATTGCATTAATCGCATTTCCAGCAGTATTTAAACCTATACGTTCATTATTATTGGTTGAACGACCTGCATTTGAGGCAGAAAGCGCCAATCCGTATAGAAATAAATCGGCTTTACCTACTGCGCGGTCTCCCGCATCTACACTACCACTTTTATTTGTATCTGTTGCTGCAAGAGATAAAGGCCCGACTGGAACATAGTTAATGTAGCCCGTATCTAATTGACGATTAAGTAAATCTGCACCTGTTGTGGTATTTTTTTCACCCTGAAAAATCATATATGTATTTTGTGGGAGTAGCGCTATGCCTTCACCTGTCGTTTGACTTAAACCTTCATCGGAGAGTTCTTGTAATGCAAAAGCAGATTGACTGATACATAGTCCAATAAAACTTGCTAAAACAGTCTTTTGAAATAAATCCATATGGAGTATAGCCATCTTGACCTTCCTAAATACCCGATGCTCCGCACCTACGTTATATTTTTTCTTTCATCCTTCTGAGTGATTTAAAAACTGCTTCCTAGCATCACTCAAGCTATAGACGAATCATGTCTATCTCATCACAATTTATTATGCCGAATAATTACACAAATGCAAAACAAACTGGCTAAATGTTACATTTTTCCGATGAGTGTATAGATGAAAAGCAGCCTGAGCTGCTTATGTTATTTTTCGAATTAAACTAACAGAACTTCAAAGTACCATAGCAGTTCGGCGTAAATTTTTGGGTGGCTAATTCTAAATTAGTTAAAGCCATTTGTGGCCTTGTTGCATACATTAAATCAACGGTACCAACAGGAATATCACCGCCAAATAAACAATTTCCTGCCAGATTATTACCACATTGAATTCGCCCTTTATCCGTTTTCAAAAAATTACTCACCTGCCTAAATGCTTCATTGAGAGTGTCTTTGGGAATATCAACATTAAAAGTAGGTTGAATAAATCCGATGTCAATTGGATTAGTAAACTCAAGCCACCAACCATTTTGAGAAATAGATGTATTCTTCGTCCACTGAATATTTTGAGACTGTAAAGAAAGTGAAGCTGCTGTCCCGTTTAGATTCGCTTTATGGAAATAACCTAAGTCCTCACTAATCGCCACATCAACCATTAAGTTTTGAATCACCCCAGTTACATTCTTATTGTTTAATGGAACATCAACAAAGCCTAATGCTCTAGCAACTGCATCAATAGTTCCAGTTAAAGCAATATCTCTAACTGCAGCAGTTGCCGTTAAATTCGCACTAGTTATACGTTTTCCTGTAATTTCTTGCTGTTTTAAAGTTAAATCACCTTTTAAAACATTACTACCGCTCGATTTATCACGAAGATTTAAGTTATAAGCAGTTGTTGTAAATGGAATATTTCCAATGCCAAACAATGTACAACATACTTCGCCAGAAATAGCATTATAGCCATCTGACTGTTTTAATGTGCCTTTTGCTGCCTCTCCTGCGACTAGACTTGTTCCAAATCCATTTACATTGGCAAGACCTGTTGTCGCGGCAATCTGCATATATCCACTGAGTGAGTTAATCCCACTTTTAGCCGCACCATTTTCCAAACCAAAAGTAATTAAACCCAAAGCCTTTTCCGCGCTTAAGTTCAGTCCAACAATTTGACGTGTCGAAGCTTTATCGGGATTTTTGATTGCGAACTCAATAAATGGATTGGTAAGAACTGCAGATGAGCCTGCACGTGCGGCACGGTCAGTCGCACTATCGGTATTGGATGTAGCAGAGTTACCTAAACCACTCAAACTCAAATAATCAATATCGATATCACAACCGCCAGTGCCATTGACACCACCACAACCCAACTGAAGTTTTTTAATATTGACGTTGAGTTCCATTTCAGCTTCTAGGCCTAGCTTATAGAAACCAATGGTTTTATCTCCCCCAAAACGGTTTGCTTCCTGATTTGCTAGATCAGTGGGTGCAACATAAGACAAACTCATCAATGCTTGACCCGTTGCTGCTGACAATTCACTATCGGTCATACTTTTCAAAGTATGTGGAACTGCATAGGCTGCATTGCAACACCAACTCATTACCCCTAGAAAAAATATAAATGAATATCTATTTTTCATCGAAAAAATCCCTTTATTTTCTAAAACTTAGATGAATTAACCATCAATATAAGTTTTACTTATAGGCAAATTATTAACAATTCTGCCTTCCCCCATACGCAATATAATCAAACTATTGTTAAATAATAAGTAACTTCCGATGAAACTCTCCAATATTTAATTTTTGGTCTATTAAAGGGGGGATCTATTTATAGGTTTTTTCTTTAAACCAGCGCGCAAAATATTAGAGTAATAAATGAATAGACAAATAAAAAGCAGCCGTAGCTGCTTAAGTTTTTAAGATAAAACTAGCAGAACTTCAAAGTACCATAACAGTTCGGCGTAAATTTTTGAGTGGCTAGCTCTAAATTGGTCAACGCCATTTGTGGGCGGGTTGCATTGATTAAATTCACAGTCCCTGTTGGAATCGTATCACCCAAAAGACAATTTAATACTCCAAATGTTCCACAATTAATCGGATGATCTGTCAAATATTGAGATACTTGTGAAAATGCTTCATTGAGCGTGGCTTTAGGAATGTCAACATTCAAGGTAGGTTGAATAAAACCAATATCGATTGGATTACTAAACTCTAACCACCAGCCATTTTGTGAAACAGATTTATTATTACTCCATTGAATATTCTGTGATTGTAACGAAAGTGACGCTGCTGTCCCATTTAAATTTGCTTTATGGAAAAAACCCAAATCTTCACTAATCGCAACATCGACCAGCAAATTCTGGATGGTACCTGTTACCTGTCTATCCAGATTTAACCCGATCGCTTTTGCCACAATATTCCCACTTAGGTCAATATCACGTACCTTTGCAGTAGCAGTTAAATTGGCACTGCTAATTCGCTTTCCAGTAATCGCTTGTTGCTCTAAGGTTAAATCACCTTTTAGAATATTACTCCCCGTTGCTTTATCTCTAAGGTTGAGTGCATAAGAGGTTGTTTCAAAGTTAATTGTAGGTACGCAAAGAGCTGGAAGACTACATACCTTACCTGTAATCGGATTATAGCCATCTGACTGATTTAAGGTTCCTCGCCCTGCTTCCCCGGATACCAAACTGGAGCCAAACCCATTTACATTGGCAAGACCGGTTGTCGCAGCAATTTCCATATAACCACTGAGTGAGTTGATACCCGTTTTTGTCGGGCCATTTTCTAGACCAAAGGTAATTAAACCCAAAGCCTTCTCTGCGCTTAAATTTAGTCCAACAATTTGGCGAGTTGAAGCTTTATCGGGGTTTTTGATTGCAAACTCAATAAATGGGTTGGTGAGAACTGCAGATGAGCCTGCACGTGCGGCACGATCGGCCGCGCTATCGGTATTGGAAGTTTCAGAATTACCTAAACCACTTAAACTCAGGTAATCAATATCAATATCACAACCGCCTGCCCCATTCACCCCACCACAACCTAACTGAAGCTTTTTAATATTCACGTTCAGTTCCATCTCAGCTTCTAGACCTAACTTATAGAAACCGATTGTTTTATCTCCGCCAGCGCGCTGTGCTTCTTTATTGGCTAAATCAGTAGGTGCGATATAGGACAAGCTCATCAATGCCTGCCCTGTCGTTGCAGACAGTTCACTATCCGTCATGCTTTTCATTGTAGTAGAAGTTGCATATGCCGTACTTAAGCAAGAGCCGCCTAACAAGAGCATTGCCAAATGAAGAGACTTGAACTGTCGCATAACCGACCTCCGTGTTTAAAACATCCATACATGTTTATTTTTATCGCGTATTTATATGATCACTATAGATTCCAAATCTATATTTTTTCTGTGATTCTGTACAAAAAAAAATCAAATTTATTAGATTGTATCTTATTTTTTTTAAAATGCTAGGTTCATTTATCTGAACAATTTAACCGATAAAAAAATTGAATATTTTTAAAGTATTTAGCTGAAAAAAAACTCACCGCAATTGGGTGAGTTTTTTAATATTTAGGTCTTCGGCAATGTCACACCAGTTTGACCTTGGTATTTACCACCACGATCTTTATATGAAGTTTCACATACTTCATCACTTTCAAAGAACAACATTTGTGCAACACCCTCACCCGCATAAATACGCGCTGGCAAGTTTGTTGTATTCGAGAATTCCAGTGTAACGTGACCTTCCCACTCTGGTTCTAACGGCGTAACGTTTACAATAATCCCGCAACGTGCATAAGTTGATTTACCAAGACATACGGTTAACACATTACGTGGAATACGGAAATATTCAATCGTACGCGCTAAAGCGAATGAGTTCGGCGGAATGATACACACATCAGACTCAATATCGATAAAGCTTTTATCATCGAAGTTCTTAGGATCTACGATTGCCGAGTGGACATTGGTAAATACCTTGAACTCACGTGCACAACGGACATCATAGCCATAGCTCGATACCCCGTAAGAAATCAACTTTTCACCGTTTTTATCAAAACGAACTTGATTTTCCGCATAAGGTTCAATCATGCCGTGTTTTTCGCTCATTTCACGAATCCAACGATCAGATTTTATAGCCATGACTTTTTATCCAAAGACGAAGTTAATAATTGGCGAGTACTTTAACTTAAAATGGTATTAATGAAAACAACACCTCTAGCCTTAGCGTCAATAGAGGTGTGAATTTTATAAATTACTGAGCGCTGAATAGCTAATCGGGATCGCAAAACTGACCAGCACGATACATGCGGTACGTTGTAATTTCGCTTGAGAGAGCCAGTTCACTTTATTGGTTGCCAGCATTGCACCAACAGAGATCCAGAATAAAGCTATCGGAAGAATAAGCCCGACAAATGTGCTCATGTGCGCCATATAAATGTCCTGACTTTTCCATGCAGCAGCAGGAAAAATAGCTGAAGCAAATAATAAAGCCTTAGGATTGAGTAAGGTTGCACAAAGCAATTCTTTAGGGCGAATGGTCGGTTGGTTTAAAACCACGTCCTGATTCGCTGTACGCCACAACTTTATTGCAAGAAAAACGATATAAGCCGCACTCAATAATTTCAGAAATATGGGTAATAAAGGTAAAGTCGCTGACACTTTGCCAATCAGCATTCCCCATGCGGTAATGGCAATAATATAACCGACAGCTTCCGCTGGAATAAGCAGTAAAGATTTACGTAATCCGACCTGAATCCCTGAAGATGCAAGTAAGGTATTGGTTGGACCAGGAGTCAGCAGAATGGTTATCACTAAACCAATAAAAAACCATGAAATCATTGAATGACCTCACTAAGAGAGATTTTCAGATTAATCCAATTACACAGCTATAGCAAAAAAATAACTGTAAGGACTTATGACTAAATCCTACATAAGTTTTTATTTTATTTATATTTTTAAAATTACAAGTAGCACTAACTCAACAGTCACAGGGATAATTCTGGATATTTAAGATTCAAATTTTAGAGACGGCTTGATTATTGTCTCAACCACCCTCAAATAAACAAGGACATTATTTTAAGTTTTTGCTAAGCAATTAATGTTATTTTATACACTACTCCCTTCTCTTTCTTGTTACCTCTCCATGATTTATGCCTAAGCAATTTTTTCATAAGTGGCTGCCTTCTTCGGAAAAAGTCGCTCGTCTAAAATTTATGAAGATTTTTGGTGAACGCACCTTAAATCCATTGCTTTGGTATGTAAATCGTCGCTCTATTGCAAAAGCCATGTTTATTGGCACCTTCTGGGGCATTTTACCGGTTCCGTTTCATAGCGTGTTTATTATCTTGACCGTGCTACTATTTGAAGTGAACTTGCCGATTGGATTATGCATGGCATGGTTAACCAACCCCTTTACGGTCGTACCGATTCTTTATTTAGGGTTCTGGTTTGGTAGTAAGATTTATCACGTCAATATGATCAATAAAGACATGTTGCTGGGGGTTTTGCATCAAATTATAAACTGGATCAAAAATTTTGGGCATGGGCATATTGATTTTAGCCTTGCCAAAATTCTGGTTTCAGGGCTTATGATTGAAGCCATTTTATTTGCAGTTTTATTTTATGCAGCGACACACTTACTCTGGCGTTGGAGTGTAATTCGAAGCTGGAAAAATCGTGAGAAAGAGAGAAAAGAAGAAACCATCTAAATGGTTTCTTCTTAACAAGAATATTTATTTGGCTGCTGCTTTGGCTTTCATATATTGCTCAGCTACATCAAGTGCGTATTCCTGACATGCTTCACCTGTCGCAGGGTCATAGCCACCATTATTGGTAATGTTATTGGATAAGATACGAATGCCGAGGAATGGCACTTCGAATTGATGTGCAATCTGTGCCACTGAAGCAGCTTCCATTTCTTCTACCGAAGTACCATAAACTGTATGGAACTGCTTGATGCGATCAAGCTCGTTATTCCATGTATCTGCCGAACCAATCGTGCCTTCCACCACTTGTCCTTTGGTGTAATTGGGTTTTGCCTTATAAGCAGCAAGCAAGAGTTCTTTGTCCCCTTCAAATTTACGGATCGCGATAGGCTCAGGATCAGATTCATCATCGGGTAATACATCAAAAGCTTCATTCCACTCTAATGCATTTGAACCACCGCCAACTGGCTTATTCGGTGTTTTAAATGCACCGATATTGGTGGTGTATTTGCCTAACACAATATCAAACACATGTAAGTCTGGATCATGACCACCGGCTGTGCCCTGATTAATAATCGCAATCGGTTTGTAATGTTGAATCGCAAGTGCAGTCGCCGCAGCAGAATTACTCATACCCATACGCGTCTTGGAAATTACCACAGGATAACCTTTATAGGTTCCCTTCCAGAACTTCCATTCACCAATCATTTCTACAGTCGCATTATCTAACTGAGCAGCCATTTTTTCCGACTCGACAGGTAATGCACCTTGAATCACGATCGGCTGTAATTTCGCTTGTTCTTGAGGTTGAGCCGAATTTGAATTGCCATCACCATTACACGCCCCTAAAAATAGAGCCGTACATACACTGGCAATACCGATAAAATATTTAACTTGCATCATTAACCTGTCTTAAAAAAGAAACCCTATACAAAGCAAGTAACGTACCTACTTTGCTGTTAAGGTGAGTTTTGAAATGGTCTAAATAAAAAGTGATCTCGATTAGAAAGCAAAAACCCAACATCAGAATGTTGGGTTTTTGGTGTACTTAGAAAATACGTTTATCGTCTTTCTGGCGTTTTGGCAGCTTATCTATTTGTTGCAACACCGCTTGTGCGATATTGAGATAGCTTTCAGCAGCCGCATCTTTTGCCACTACGCTTGGCGTTCCCTGATCTGCATGCTCACGAATTTTCGCATCTAAAGGTAAGCGTCCAAGTAATGGAATCTGATATTGCTCAGACAATTGATCTCCGCCACCTGTACCAAAAATCTGTTCTTCATGTCCGCAATTCGAGCAAATATGGGTCGACATATTTTCAATCACACCCAATACAGGGATATTTACTTTATTGAATAACTCAATCCCTTTGGTCGCATCCATTAACGCTACATTTTGTGGGGTAGTTACAATCACCGCACCCGTGACTGGAATACGTTGTGCCAAGGTCAGTTGAATATCGCCAGTACCAGGCGGCATATCGATCACCAGCACATCCAGATCAGGCCATAAAGTCTGGTTGAATAACTGCATCAATGCACCCGTTGCCTTTGGCCCACGCCAAGCGACAGGAGTATTGTGCTCACCAATTAAATGGCCAATTGATAATACGGCCATACCATACGCATCTAAAGGTACAAAGTGTTCATTTTCAATCAGTGGCGTTCTGCCTGCATTGCCCAGCATCGTTGGAATACTTGGGCCATAAATATCGGCATCCAGCACCCCAACTTTTAAGCCGAGCTGCTGTAAAGCCAATGCAAGGTTTACTGTGGTGGTTGATTTACCAACACCACCTTTACCTGATGAAACCAGAATCACATTCTGAATACGAGGATGTGCTGCCACATCGCGCTGTTGTGGTGCAGCTTTTTGAATCGGAGGATTATTTGGATCTGCTTCTGCTTTAGGTGAAGCATCCATCACAGGTGGTAAGTTGTTATTTTCTGCTTTTGGCTTTGATGAGCAGCTATGTCCCGCCTCACCATGCGCTGCATGTTTTTGTTGAATAATATGTAGGTTTAATTCCTGAATGCCACATTTTTCCAATGCTTCCGCAAGCTCATCATGAATCTGTTGTAAGTGGTCTTTTTCTTGGGGAAAGGTATTAATCGTCAGCTGTAAAATGCGACCTTGTACATTGACCTGACTAACGCGATCTTTGAGCGCATTATCTGAATGCGGTAACACATAACTTTGTAGAACTGTTTGAATCTCGTCTTCCTTCACTTCTTGCGCTGGTGAAAAAACAGATTTTAAGGAAGAAAGCCACGACATTTTGTTTACTCCAAAAACAGATCAACATAGCATTGAGTTCGCTTAGTTTAGCAGTATTGAAGAATCCACGCTCCTCTCAAAGCAGATAATTGCTCATTTTTTATAGTAACTTTTCTGCTTTAGATTTCTCTGCCCGACAACGCAGGTTTTTTGGAAGGAAAAGTTGATATTGAAAAGCGTATAACTGGATCATCCGTCTCATGGTGAGCCATATTAGACAATTTTAAATTTCTTCAAATAAAAAAATCCCCAAACATAACGTGGATATGTTTGGGGGAATTCTTTCATCCTATTCACAGATTAAGACTATTAACCTTTGAATTTATTGATGGTATCCGTCGCCGCTTTCTTTAAATCATCCAGCTTGTGACTAGCCTGAGCTTTTAAATCATCAAATTTTGCCGCAGCCTCATCTTTCAATTCAGCGGCTTTAGCTTTAGCATCATCCAGTTTATGACCTGCTTCTTCTTTAAAGTGATCAAATTTGTCTTGAACCGCATGCTGGGTATCTTCAAGCTTGGCTTTGATATCATCCACTTTATTTGAAACAGCTTCTTTACCTTCAGCATTTTGTTCAGAAACATCTTTCTTTAAATCATCCAGCGCTTTCTCGCCTTTTAACTTCAATTCCTCTGCGGAATGCTTTAAGTCATCAACTGCTTTTTCACCTTGTAGCTGTGTTTCTTTTGCTTTGTATTTTAAGTCATCGCCCAATTCAGCGGCTTGGTTTTTTAATTCATCAAGTTTTTCATTTGTCATGGTATTTCCTCACTATAGGTAAAAAAAACATATCGTTTGGAGCAATCTTAGTTATACCGCGTTTAAAGCTGTTTTTTGCTGATCGCTGCAAATTGAAACAAATGGGATACAGGAAGATTCAAATAATTGCCGAACGATAAATTATTTTATTTCTAGATATAAAAATCATATAAATGAATAACATCCTGTCTAGCTAATAAAATCCTTTTGCAAAATCTCGTAGAGTACATGCCAACTGAGCGGATGATCTTTAGCCAAAGCAGGATGCTGAAATTGAGTGACGTATTTCATGTTTAATTTTTGCATGACCTTTTGTGATTTCGCATTGTCCACCGTGGTAAAGGCCACCACTTTGTCCAGTTTTAATTGATCAAAAGCAAATGTAAGCGCGGCTTGAGCAGCTTCGGGTGCATAGCCCTGCCCCCAATAAGCCTGATCTAGCCGCCAACCGATTTCTACACAGGGCGAAAAAGAAAATTGTGTCGGTTGATCATGCAACCCCGTAAAGCCAATAAACTGCTGATTGTGCTTTAACTCAACCGCCCAGAAACCCCAGCCTTGCGTGTCGATTATTGATTTCATTCGATCAATCATGGCATCGCTTTCTGCTCGGGTCAGGAGTTTGGGAAAATACTCCATCACTTGTGGATGAGTACCCATTGCGGCAAAGGCTGTATAGTCCTCTGCTCTCCATTGTCTGAGACGTAATCGGGCTGTTTCGATCATTTTTAGAACCAATAAATATGTATTAAAAAGTATTAACAATATAAGGAGATAGATCGGATATACTGCTGCAAATATCTCAATCATAGACCTTGTCGTCAAAATTGCCTATATGAATGAAAATGAACTTCTAGAAATTCAACAGGAACTTCAGGCCCAAGAAAAACGCTTGAATTATATTCTTTCAAGTAAAAGAAGAATCCAGAATATGATTCTGTCTTTTGAAAAGGATCTGGCTGAACAGTTAATTCCTGTTATTGATCAAATCAGTGATGATAAAGCGCCAGTTGAAAGCAGTTTAGCGCTGACGATCTGCTGGAAATTTTCGAAAGCCGAGTTTCCTAAAACTGAACATTGGTGTAGCGAACTCAGCATTACTGACCTTGAAATCAAAGATCAATTTACTGTGGCATTAAAAGCACAGGCATGGTTAGGTATTTTAGGTAGTGATGAACTTTGGCAAACGCCGATGTGTGCTGAGATTACGCTTGATCCGAAAACAGATGGTTTAAAGAGTTATCACATTCATTTCCTATCAAAAGGAAAAGTCATTTCGTTAAGAAAGAACTCCAAGCACAGCGTAACAGTCAAGCAAATGCAAAGTATGTAATCCTTCGGGATGCATACTTTATGCTTTTTAAATTAAAAATCTCAGATTTTGGTTCTCTATTTTTTGAATATATTTGCAATTATAAAGCCTAATATAAATGGCAATAATATAACCATAAATAAGAAAATAGACGTCATAAATAACTCTAAATTAAAATCTGGAAGCCCCCATACAACAATAAAATTAATGACATACCCTCCTAATAAAAAACCTATGCCTTTTAGCAACTGAGAGATGTCGATTAACTTTTTTGGATGACGTAAAAAATAATAACTAATAAAATAAAGAAAGCTATGCCAACCAATTAAAACTGGCGTGAACATGATGATTGCAGCAACTCCTCTAACAGCCCCATTAGAGAGTTCTTGAGGTGAAAACGTTTGATCATAAATCAAAAATCCCCAAACAAAAATCACGATACTGAGCGTTGCAACTGTGCCCGAAATAACTGAACGGATACACCACCAGACAAAAGAAATCTGCTCACCATGATAATTTTTCATTTATTTCTCTTTTTATTTAATATAAATATCAACAACTTACAAAAACATCTGATAAAATAAGCATGTAAAATTTATTATAAGATAAATTCAGATAATCATCTTCAAATAACATCATAAATGCTAAATATAAATTCAATTTACATGATCTATAGAACAAGATATTAGAGAGAAAAATAAAGTCCATCCAGAAGTAATATCGTTAATTCTAGGGCAAATGAAGTCTGTATAAAGCCGTCAAAATTGCCTCCGAACCTAGCTTGAAAAGATTTCACTGAATCCCTTGTGCAAGTCGGGGTCAAGTCATGTAAAATCATCTGCCTTGCAAATACGAATGAGAGAACAATATCCGTGCGTAAAATTTTAGTCACCAATGCCCTACCTTATGCCAATGGTCCTATCCATATGGGTCACTTACTCGGTTATATCCAAGCAGATATTTGGGTTCGTGCAATGCGTGCAATGGGCCATGATGTGACTTATGTATGTGCGGATGATGCTCATGGTACAGCGATCATGCTACGTGCTGAAGCCAATGGCATCAGCCCAGAACAGCAAATTGCCAATGTTCAGAAAGAACATATCCGTGACTTTGATGGTTTTGGCGTGCATTTCGATCACTATGATTCAACCAACAGTGATGAGAACAAAGCACGTTCAGAAGAAATCTATATCAAAAACCGTGAAGCAGGCAATATTGCAATTCGCCCTGTTACCCAGTTATTTGATCCTGAAAAAGGTATGTTCCTGTCTGACCGCTTTATTAAAGGCACATGCCCGAAATGTAAGGCTGAAGATCAATACGGCGATGCCTGTGAAGTCTGCGGTACAACGTATAACGCCACTGAACTGGAAAACCCACGCTCAACCTTGAGCGGTGCAACGCCGATTGAGAAATCATCGGATCATTATTTCTTTAAACTTCCGAATTTCTCAGAATACTTACAGAAATGGACGCGTGATCAAGGTCGTCTGCCTGTTTCGATTGCCAACAAGCTAGATGAATGGTTTGAAGCAGGTTTATCGGATTGGGATATTTCTCGTGATGCACCTTATTTCGGTTTTGAAATTCCAGATGCGCCAAACAAATATTTCTACGTTTGGGTTGATGCACCAATTGGCTATATGTCAAGTTTTGAAAACTACATCAAAACCAAACGTCCAGATTTAAGCTTTGATGATTTCTGGAGAAAAGACAGCGATAAAGAAGTTTATCACTTCATCGGTAAAGACATTGTTTACTTCCATGCGCTGTTCTGGCCTGCAATGCTTGAAGGTGCGAACTACCGTACCCCATCAGGTTTATTCGTAAATGGTTTCTTGACCGTGAATGGTCAGAAGATGTCGAAATCTCGCGGTACCTTCATCAAAGCTGAAACCTATTTACAGCACTTAAATCCTGAATATTTACGTTATTACTTTGCATCTAAGCTTTCAGACAAAGTCGAAGATTCAGATTTGAACCTAGATGACTTCGTTCAGAAAGTGAATTCTGACCTCGTCGGTAAAGTAGTGAATATTGCCAGCCGTTGTGCAAAATTCATTAACACCAACTTCAATAATACGTTGTCGAACACATGTGCAGAGTCTGAACTGGTTCAAAGCTTTATTGATGCAGGCGATTCAATTGCACAAGCTTATGAAGCACGTGAATTCTCGGCAGCAATCCGTGAAATCATGGCGTTGGCTGACCGTGCCAATCAGTATATTGATGAGAAAAAACCGTGGGCACTTGCGAAGCAAGAAGGTCAAGAGCAACAAGTACATGATGTGTGTTCGGTGGGTATTAACCTATTCCGTCAACTTGCGATTTACTTGGCGCCAGTCTTACCAACGCTTGCGGCACAAGTTCAAGCCTTTTTACAACTTGAAAGCTTTGACTTTGCATCACGTCAGCAAAGTTTAGTTGGTCATGAAATTGCGCAATTTCAGCCTTTAATGCAACGTGTTGATGCCAAAGCTGTTGCTGCAATGGTAGATGCATCTAAAGATTCTTTAGCTACGGCGGCAGAAGCGCCAAAGGTAGAGAAGAAAAAAGAAAAGAAAGCCGAGAAAAAGCCTGAGCCGAAAGTAGGTGAAGCTGAAATTATCGGTATTGAAGATTTCATGAAAATTGATCTTCGTGTAGCAAAAGTATTAGAAGCTGCAACTGTTGAAGGTTCTGATAAATTGTTGCAATTGACTTTAGATGTCGGTGAAGCTGAACCGCGTAATGTGTTTAGTGGTATTCGTGAATTCTATCAACCAGAAGATTTAAAAAACAAATTGGTGGTGATGGTGGCTAACCTTGCACCTCGTAAAATGCGTTTTGGTATTTCTAACGGGATGGTACTTGCCGCAAGTAATGGCGAAGGTGTTTGGGTGATTTCACCTGAATCTGGTGCGAAACCGGGCGATAAAGTGTCTTAATCAATAAAGATATAAAGGGCTTCTTCGGAAGCCCTTTTATGTTATTTTTTAAATAAATCAAAAGAATCTGAAAATGAATAAAAATAACTCAGCGACAACCACCTTTATACGTTATGGTTCAACTATTGGAACATTTATCATTGTGATCAGTTTCCATATCTTGATTTATTTAGACCATCCAGCCCGTTTTTTACAAAGCTTAATCACACCCAGTGTGGTTATTCCTATGCTTTGCTTAATGTTAATTGCGATTGTAGTCGGCTATGTCGTTGGCTACATTCCCGCCTATATTACTGGTGAGTTATTTTTACATATATTCAAAGACAAGTTAGTAAATGCAAATCTATACCAAGCCATCGCTTACGGCTGTTTTACTAGTTTATTATGGGCACCTCTTTTATTGCTGCTTTCACAATTTGCTCACGAATGGTTGGTGACTTTTTTATATCTACAATTTGTTTTCATCCTGCCAATTACTACGATTTGTGCCGTTATTGAATGGAAAAAATCAAAATAATAGTCAATACTTTTAATCAAATAAACTTTCTCAAACTAAATATAGGTTGTAGTTTTCTTCCAGCCCAAGCGGATCTACAAACAATAAAGCAATCGGAGATTATAGTGTTTCTTCTATAAAGATTATTTCCTTTTAAAGAATAGATATCCATGCTAAAAAGTAGACAATTCAACTAAACTTGAGAATATCTATAAATGAAAAAAATAGCCCTACTCCTTTCAGCATCATTCTTGAGCAGCATCCCTTTACTGAGCCATGCAGAAACAAACAAAACCCTGCCAGTCATTGAACAACAAAAACAGGTTGCAGGCTTCTATCAATATCAAGTCGGTGATGTACAAATTACCGCCCTGCTCGATGGCACTAACTTTATGTCGCCAAGTCTGTTTAAAGATATTTCACCGCAACAAATCCAACAAATCTTAAAGAAATACTATGCTGATCAAGAGAAAGGTGTACAGACTTCTATCAATGCTTTCCTCGTCAATACAGGAAAATCTCTGGTTTTAGTCGATAGCGGTGCAGCCAGTTGTTTTGGCCCACATTTAGGTTCAATCCTAAAAAATCTGGTTGCTTCGGGCTACAAACCTGAACAAGTCGATACCATTTTACTCACACATTTACACCCTGATCATGTCTGTGGCATCAGCAAAGATGGCGTTGCCAATTTCCCCAATGCAACCGTGTATGTCTCTAGTGACGAAGCCAATTATTGGTTAGATCCCAAACAGGCAGCCAAGCTTCCAAAAGATAAACAAGCAGGTTATGAAGGAACGGTGAAGCAAATTAAACAAGCTATTGCGCCTTACCAAGCCAAGCAACGCTTTAAAACTTATAAACTTAGTGATGAAATTCAGGGCTTTAAAGTCATTAACACGGCTGGACATACTCCCGGTCACTTTAGCTATGAATTAAAAAGCAAAGGCGAAAGTGTGGTCTTTATTGGAGATATTGTGCATTCACATACCGTGCAATTTGATCAGCCCAAAACTGCGATTGAATATGACATTGATCCTAAAAAAGCAGTGGCAACCCGTTTAAAACAGTTTGCTGATTTCGCGAAAAATGGACAAACCATTGCTACACCACATTTACCGTTCCCAGGGATTGGACATATTTATTCAGCGGATGGTAAGAGCTATCAATGGATTCCGGTACATTTTAAAGATTAAGCTGAATAAGCGAATTTTAGGCAATAAAAAAGCGACCTTCTTGGTCGCTTTCGCTATGGTATTATTTCATTCCAAAGATCAGCTTTAATCCCAACAGTGTCATCACACCACCAGCGATACGATCAAACAACGATTTGGATTTTAAATAAACTTTACGTGGCCCTTCTGCTGACAATGCAACAGCCACCAGCGAATACCAACCTGCATCAATAAAGAAGCACAGCATTGGTAACACCACATAGTAATAACTTGGGATTTCTTTCGGTAATAATGCAGTAAAAATACTGGCAAGAATAATGGCAATTTTTGGGTTACTGAGCTGGGTAATGAGCCCCAAACGGAAAGCCTGTGCATAACTCATGCGATTTACAGTTCCATTCACCGTTTCCATCGGCTCTTTGGCATGCTTGATAATCTTATACGCCAGCCAAAGTAAGTACAGTCCACCAAATACTTTTAAAGCGATATAAGCAGAAGGCACGGCTAATAGAATTGCCTGTAAACCCATAACCGCAAGCAAACCAAACAAGGCTGCGCCCGTGCCTGTTCCTAAAGCGGTAAATAAGCCATGTTTACGTGAAATCGCAATTGAGTTCTTCGCTACATAAATAAATGTAGGGCCTGGGCTAATCGCACCCAACATTAAGGCCAACGCAATTGAGCCTAAAATCAATAACGATTCCAAGATAACCTCTAGATTAGAATAATTTTCAAGCAATGATTTTACTTAAAAACAGGATGCAGGTGATAGATAAATTTTGATTTGCAGTCTCATTTTATCGCTTTAACTCAATATTTTTGAGTCGATTCCTTTCATTAAAAACCTATGCCCGACTCAAAACCAGATACATCACTTCACTACGAAATGAACCATCTGCCTGAATC
This sequence comes from Acinetobacter sp. NRRL B-65365, assembly GCF_001605865.1. Classification (NCBI taxonomy): domain Bacteria; kingdom Pseudomonadati; phylum Pseudomonadota; class Gammaproteobacteria; order Moraxellales; family Moraxellaceae; genus Acinetobacter; species Acinetobacter sp. NRRL B-65365. The sequence continues at coordinate 61,092 of NZ_LRPD01000005.1, forward strand.
TGATAATATTGACGTGTCTGATCAGAAGCTTTGTGCTGCAAATCCTGTATGGTCTGAACTGCATATTCGGGTGTTTTCATCCGTTCAGTCCAGCTCTGAAATTCTAAATCTAAATGTTGTTTTTCAACAATTTCTAGCGTAAATCCTGCATATTCAGCAAAACGTGCCCATTCTCCCAAACTATAATTACGCACATGACTTGGATCGCGAATCGTTTCAATGGTCTGAAAAAAGGTATCCATCACCGGATTTGAATTTCCTAAAATATCCACAATAATCACTTTGCCCTGTTGCGCTACGACACGATACATTTCACTCATCGCTTGTGCGACATTGTGCCAATGATGTGCTGAATAGCGGGTAATAATGCAATCAAAACTTTGGTCTGCAAAAGGCAATGTCTCGGCTGCACCCTGCTGAGTCATAATATTATCGAAACCTTGTTGTTGGGCCTGTTCAGCAACCAACTCCACCATCGACGGCGTTAAATCGTAGGCAGTTACCTGCTCTACAAACGGTGCAACTTGATAGCTGACATGCCCACCGCCACAGCCCAAATCCAACACTGTTTTAAATTGATGTGACTGGATCAACTGCTGCATTTTCTGAAATTCAATCCCCTGCGCATGCACAGTACTGCTTAAATAGGCCTGAGATTTATCTTGATATTGCTGTTGATTGACTTGATGCTGGGTAGTCATGTTTTTATCCTTGCTATGCCTGTCTCTATTTAAAATAGCCAAGCACAATAAAAAATAAAAATGATCAATTTTAATTTAATTAATAAAAATAAGTTATTAATCAAATCCAATCAAACTTGCCGCAACATTGATCGCAACCGCCAAAATGACCGTATTAAAGATAAATGCCAGTACACAATGAAAAATATTTAAATGCCTAAGCGATGAACTGGTAATGGACACATCTGCTGTTTGCGCAGACGTACCAATGATATAGCTGAAATAAATAAAATCGAGATAGTCAGGTTGATCTGTCTTGGGAAAATCCAGCCCCGCTTCTTGGTGACGGCTTTTTGCCAGATAATAGTCATGGGCATAATGAATCGCAAATAAAGTATGCAGCAATAACCAAGTTGAAAATATTGTGCCAATGGTCAACAGAATCAGTGCACTTTTTAAAATGGGAAAATCTTTCGGCACATGACTGAGTTGCACCACGATCGAAATAAAACACACCACGATCGCAATCAGTACCACAGTTAAGATCACCCACTTCCCTTCATCCTGTTGCTGGGCACGTTTTAAAATATGTGTTGCATCCAAATGCCACATCATTTTCAAAATCAGGAATAGATACAGCCAAATCGCAATATTCCAGCCTAACTGCAAGCAGGTAGCCCATTTCCAGTCAGTAAAAAAGTGCAATGCTGCATAGATCAGCAAACCTAAGCTAAAAGTTGCGGAGAGATATGGACGATGTTTTATCCCTGTTGCAAAACGTTGTACAAATCCCTGCATACTTCACCTGATTGTCGTTTTTATTCATGATTGATTTAGTCTTATTTTTTAACACTGTATGGACTTAGAAAAGTACCTTCTATGATGACTTTTACCTAAATTAAACAAAATAAATTTCTGCTACATATTTACTTCGGACAAAAATGTCCGTTTAATTCACATTAAATATTCCACGAGCTTTGGTCATGGTAAAACGTCAGCAATTGGCGGCTCACAATCGTGATGAACTCCTCAATGCCGCAGAGGAAGTTTTCCGCAAGCAAGGTGTGCATGTGCCTCTACAGGCCATCATTGATCATGCTGGTGTTGGGCGGGCAACTTTTTATCGTAATTTTGCCGATCGTAAAGCCTTGATCGCAGCGTTGCTGGAACGCGCCATTACCCGTCTGGAGCAAAAGGCGAAAGAATTACTTATCTTTAATGATGGTTTTATCCGCTTAATTGAAAGCCATATTGAACAAATACCTCAACTCGTCGTGCTAATTGATTACTGGCGCATTATTGATCGTGAAGACCCAATCATGCTAAACATTTATGAACGACGGAATAAAGCGCTACAGCCTCTGATTGATCAAGCGATTCAGCACCAATTATGCCGTCCTGATCTTACCCCTCAAGATTTCGGTATGATTACGGGGATTTTAGGGGCATCATTTCAAGGACATCAGGCGAGCGATCAGCTAAGACTGGCAAAACGCGCAATAGAATTATTATTAAACGGCATTAAAGTGTAGGTCGAGGAATAAAATGGATAAAAGCCCTCGCTATCTAGAGACTCCCCCAGATTGGACTGCTGAAGAGCGCCCGGCCTTACCGGGTTCGCCTGCAGCTATTGCGCATACCCGACCAAAACGTATTGCCTATTTTATAATTGGCCTGATTATCAGTATCGCGGCGAGTCTCAGTAATGGTTTTATTATTGCCAATTTGCCCATCTTTCAGGGTGAATATGGTTTAACACCATCACAGGCAGCATGGCTTCCTGCGTCTTATGTCATGGCCAATGTCAGTGCCAACCTGATTCTGTTTAAAGCTCGGCAACAATATGGCTTACGCCTGTTTTCAGAACTGGGATTACTGGTATTTATTGGCGTACTGGTTCTGCATCTCTTTGTACAAACCTATGAAATGGCACTCTTTGCCCGCTTTATTGCAGGCTTGGCCGCAGCGCCACTCAGTTCACTTGGCATGTATTACACCATGCAAGCTTTTGGCAAAGCAGATATGGCTAAAGGGATTTATCTGGCTTTCGGATTTCAGCAACTGGGATTGCCATTGGCATGGATTCTTTCGCCATTCCTACTCAAAGCAAATCCGTGGGATGTGATTTATACCTTTGAATTAGGTCTGGCCATCTGTTGTTTTGCAATGGTTGTTTCACTCAAATTACCACGTAGCTTACGTCTGCAGGTCTTTGAGAAGCAGGATTTCTTTACCTTTGCCCTGTTGGCACCCGGTTTCGCCTGCCTCTGTATTGTACTGACTCAAGGGCCTATTCTGTGGTGGTTCGATAGTCCTTGGCTGGCTTATATCTTGATCGCAGGTTTTTGTCTGATTGTATTGGGCCTCACTTACGAACATTATCGGACCAATCCATTAATTATGACCCGCTGGTTAGCGGCTGGTGATTTACTCAGTTTTGTTTTCAGTGCCTTTGCATTACGTTTGCTCATGTCAGAACAAAGTTATGCAGCGGTGAATTTTTTGAAAACCATGGGTATGGGGCCGGATCAATTTGTTCCCCTATATGTGGTGATCTTTTGTGGGACGATTGCAGGTTCAGTGTTTAGTGCTTTGACCTTCCATCGCGAGCGGCTCATTTTAAATTTGTTCCTTGCTGAAATCCTGATTTTCATTGCCTGTGCACTGGACTATCACCTGACCAGTGATGTGCGTCCAGCCAATTTCTATCGCAGTCAATTTTTAGTGAGCTTTGCAGGTGGCGTGTTTATCGGGCCATTACTATTGATGGGCTTTATGCGAACTTTACAGCGTGGACCTCAATATGTCTTAACCTTTATTATTCTTTTTTCAGCCACACAAAACTTTGGTGGTCTGGTCGGTTCATCCTTCTTTAATACTTACCAGCAACATCATACTTATGGTTATAAAGTCGAGATTAACAGCAATCTTAATCCGACTGATCCTTTGGTTGCACAACGCTTACAGACTTATCAGCATAGTGCAATGGTAACCACCAATGATCCCGTTCTACAAAATAATCAGGCGCTACAAAACCTGAATAAAGTGGTGACACGCGAAGCACAGGTTCGCGCCTATAACGATGTAATTGTATTAAATGGCATTTTTGCTGTTGTTTTACTGCTATGGGGGTTATTTAAATATGTACGTAATAAGTACATGACCCGAAAAAATCTGCAAGCAGCCAGTTAACCCTTATGGTATTTGATTGAGAAAACATTATGTCTGAACAAGATAAACCAGAAAATACAAATGCTCAGAACAACGAGCAAAACCAGACGGTTCAACCTGAAAAGGCACCAGAAGCTGTGACGCAAATGCCACCGCCTCCTCCACCGCCAACCAGTAAGTTGATCAAGACCAAGCGTTCAACCTTATGGTGGATGCTGCTGGTGTTAATTGTCGGAATTACGATTATTTTATGGGCATGGCGAATCGGGCCATTCCATTCAGCGATTGAACATACTGACAATAGCTATGTGAAAGGTAAAACCACTATTCTTTCCTCACAGATTAATGGCTATATCAAGGATGTTCTGGTCAAGGACTTTGATCATGTTAAACAGGGTCAGGTACTCATGCATATTGATGCAACCACCTATGACCAAAAGGTGACGCAAGCTGTTTCTGGGGTAGAACAAGCGGAAAATAGCCTTGCCAATCAGACTCAAGCCATTGCCCAACGTCAGGCAGATGTGGTTGCAGCCCAAGCCAAACTGGATCAGGTCAAGGCGCAATACGATCTATCTGTCGCACAACTTAAACGCTATCAACAATTGGGCGATAGTGGCGCTGCCTCAAAATCAGAACAGGATAAAGCTGCGGCTGATGCACAGAATAACCTTGCTTTACTCAAACAGGCGCAAGCCAATATTCTGGTTGCACAAGAAGCCTTAAAAACGGCGCAAGTCGCTGAAGCAGGCTTGAAAGCGCAAGTAAATAGCGCTCAGGCACAACTGGATCAAGCCAACACCACCAAGGATTACAGCACTATTGTTGCGCCACTGGATGGTCAACTCGGTGAAGTCAATCCGCGTGTGGGACAATACGTTGCAGCAGGCACACAACTGCTCTATTTAATTCCCCAACAAACTTGGGTCATTGCTAATTTTAAGGAAACTCAAATTGCCAATATGAAAATTGGTCAAAAGGCCTATTTCACTGTGGATGCGATGAATCATCAGAAGTTCACTGGACAGGTAGAGCAGATTTCTCCTGCCGCTGGTTCAGAATTCAGTGTATTGAAGCCTGACAATGCGACAGGTAACTTCACCAAAGTGGTACAACGTATTGCTGTACGGATCACCGTAGATCCAAATCAGAAAGGGATGGAAAATTTACGTCCAGGGATGTCTGTCATTACTTCGGTAGACACCAGTTCCTAAACCATACTGACATTCTCAATCAAATCCATTTACAATGTGATCAAGCTCTTTTTTCATGATCTAAGATGTTTGATCACATTGCTTTTCCCACTCCCTATCAGACCTTAGATCTTCCTGCGCCAGTTCAACTCACTGTGAAGCGTCTGGATCAGATTCATCCCCACATTTCAGGTAATAAGTTTTTCAAACTCAAATACAACCTGCTTGCCGCACAGCAACAAGGCTGCTCAAAAATACTGACTTTTGGTGGGGCTTTTTCTAACCATATTGCCGCAACGGCGTATGCCGCTCAACGTTTTGGTTTTCAAAGTATTGGCATTATTCGCGGAGACGAGTTGGCTTCGCAAGTCTTAAATCCAACACTACAAACTGCGCATGATTTCGGTATGCAACTGCATTTTGTGAGTCGGGTCGAATATCGACTGCGCCATGAAGCCGCGTATTTACAACAGCTACAACAACAATATCCGCAAGCTTTCATCGTTCCAGAGGGCGGAACCAATACACTTGCCTTGCTAGGCAGTCAGGAAATACTCTCTGCTCATGATCGAGAAAATTATGACGTGATTTGCTGTGCCGTTGGTACAGGCGGAACCATTGCAGGGCTGATTGAAAGCAGTTCAGATCGACAGCATGTGCTGGGCTTTTCTGCCTTAAAAGGGGATTTTCTGCAACAAGACATTCAACAGTGGACTGATAAAAAAAATTGGTCTTTAACTGATGCCTATTGTTGCGGTGGTTATGCCAAAACCAGTCCAGCGCTACTGCAATTTATGCAACAGTTTGAACAGCAATATGCGATTCCATTAGAACAGGTTTATACCGCTAAAATGATGATGGGACTTTTTGACCTGATTCAGCAGCAACATTTCCCAGAAAATACCCGTATTATTGCGATTCACACAGGTGGTTTACAAGGAAAATTGAAAACATACTAAAAGCTGCATAAATCTTTTATAATTGCCCGCTTTTCCGCTCTTGAGTATTTCCCCCATGATCCATCAAGTTGATGTTGTTGTTTTAGGTGCAGGTGCATCAGGCTTGATGTTGGCTGCTGAAGCAGGCAAACGTGGGCGCTCGGTTGCAGTGCTTGAAAAAGCCAATAAAGTCGGTAAAAAGATTTTGATGTCTGGTGGGGGTAAATGTAACTTTACCAATCTGGATGTCGAGCCTGCGAACTATCTTTCTGAAAATCCACATTTCGTTATTTCTGCCCTGACCCGCTATACCAACTGGGACTTTATTGGTCTGGTGTGTGAATACGGAATTGAATATGAAGAACGCAAGCACGGTCAGCTTTTTACCCTAAAAGGATCAAAAGAAATCCTTGAGCTGTTACTTTCAGAATGTGATAAAGCCAAACGTGTACAGATTCAAACCCATTGCGAAGTACAGCAAGTCAAAGCACAAGCAGATTCAGGCTTTATCATTGAAACCAGTCAAGGGACTTATCAATGTGAATCACTCGTGGTTGCGACAGGCGGTTTGTCTATTCCAACTTTAGGCGGTTCTGGCTTTGGTTATGAGCTTGCACAGCAGTTCGGACATCATGTCTACCCAACACGCGCAGGTCTCGTTCCCTTTACCTTCTCAGATCAATTTAAAGAAGTGACCACCCGTTTAAGCGGCAATGCGCTAGATGCAACGTTAATCAATGAACGTCATCAATTTACCGAAGCCTTGCTCTTTACCCATCGCGGACTCAGCGGCCCAAGCGCTTTGCAACTTTCCAACTATTGGCATGTCGGTGAAAGCTTTAAAATTGATTTCTTTCCGAGTCAGGACTTCGCTCAATTTTTCAAAGAAAAGAAAAAATCTCAGCCTAAAGTGCTGTTACGAACCTTGTTGAGCGAATTTACCGCCAAAAGCATCGTACTTGAATTACAGCAATTGATCTGGGCAGAGCAAAGTGAAACTGCGATTGGCAATATAAGCGACCTTCAACTGGAGCAGATTGCAGCACAACTCCATGCCTTCTCCGTTAAACCGTCTGGAACCGAAGGTTATCGCACAGCAGAAGTGACACTGGGTGGTGTAGATACCAGCGAAGTCTCATCAAAAACCATGGAAAGTAAGAAGCAGAAAGGCCTATATTTTATTGGTGAAGTACTGGATGTGACAGGACACTTAGGCGGTTATAACTTCCAGTGGGCATGGTCATCTGCACAGGCAGCAGCCCAATTCGTTTAAATACGGTTTTGATACTTACCCTTCGCTTTGGCTTCAGATGAATCAATACTTAATGTGGTTCATCTGAAGAATTAGCAGCTTCCGAAGATGGGATTTTCTGGGTATTTTCGATTGATTTCTCTTTGGTTGGGCTTGATTTCGCCACGACAAATTTGTAAGCACTTGCCAAAAAACCAACAGTAATACCTGCAATAATAATCGGTGCAAATACACGATTTGGCCTCTTCATTCTGTTCTCCTATTAACTTTTTATTGAGAGACTATGGGGACTTTATCTATAAATGAATTGCTTTTTAGGCCAAGTTTTCACTTCGACCCAATCGAATGCGCAACTTGCTCATTCCACTTCGCTCAGAATTTTCCACATTGTGAGCTGAGCTGGATGCAAAACGTATGTCCTAACAACTCTGGACAGCATTACAAATAAAGACCAAAAGTGCGAATAAAAACAAAACGACCACCCTGCTTAGAGTGGTCGAATTGATTGAAAAAATCAAAGATTATTTTTTACTATTCATCCGAATATGGCGGAGTTGGTGGTGTTGGATTCACCAGAGTATCTGATGAAGTTGGTGTCGGACTCACAGGATTCACTGGAGTTGTTGGCGCTGTTGGTGTTGGGCTCACAGGCGCTGCTGGCTTAACCTCATCCTTATGCAACGGATTTGGTTTGTTACCTTCTGTTTTTGCCTTATCTAGTAAATCACCAAGTAAACGCTCTGCAGGTTGACGACCGCCTAAACCAAAGGCCAATGCAAATGCGACTGCAACTGAACCCAGTGTTAAACCGAAGGCCAGATTAACAATAGAATCGGCAATACCCATTGCTTTCAAGCCCATCGCAATCACAAGTCCCATAATTAAAATACGGACCAGATTACCTAACCAGCGAGAGCTATTATATTCACCACGTTGAACGACATTGGCAACCACATTCGCCAGCCAGAAGCCGATTACCAGAATCACTGCACCTAGAAGGATACTTGCACCGAACTGGATAAACATGGCGATAAGTACGCTCACCTGTTCCAGCCCCAGACGATTCGCTGCCTCTGAAACAGCAAATAGCATGGTGAAGAATACGATTAGACAGCCAACCACATCTGAAACACGTGTTTGTCCAAGGAAACGCTGAATATCGAGTTTCATTGGAATTTCATCGACACCCGCACCTGAAATCAATTCAGCCACTAAACGTCCAACAAAACGCGAAACAATATAAGCCACAATTAAAATCAGGCCTGCCGCAATAATTTGTGGAATCGCGTGCATGATTTCATTCAGCATTGATGTCGCTGGTTGAGAAATCGCTTCGATACCTAGTGCTTCAAATGCCACAATTAAAGTGGTAATAATAATGACGGCGAAGACAAAAGAGCCTAAAAATTTAGAGACATTTGAATTTTTAAATAGCCCTACTTTTTCAGCCTGTGTCTGTAAACCCAAACTATTACTTAAACCTTCAACAATGCCACGTACAATCTTCGCAAGAATATAACCGACGAAGATAATGACACCTGTAATAAACAGATTCGGCAAATAAGCAACGGCATCATTCACCATGTTCTGTACAGGAATTAATAAACCTGTTAAACCGAGAATCGATAAAACAATCGGCAAGAACAATAATAAAACCAGCCAGTAAAAAATCTCACCGATATTGCTACTCAGTGAACTCACACCGACCTCACCGCTCAGCTTCTCATCAAGCTCGGTTCTGGCAAGTACATTGGTTAATCCTGCGCGTACCAAACGTGCAACAATCCAACCAATAAAACCGACTGCAACAGCAGCAAACAGATTAGGAATAAAGGCCAGAATCCGCCCGACCATATTGCTAAATGGATCACTCACACCACTGATATTTAAGACATTTAATGCACCCACAACCGCTAGAATCATGATAAACCAGAATACCAGCTTGGAAATCAGATTCTCAATATTTGGGGTACGACCAGTTGCAGACGACAATTTATGATTGGTATCAAGTTTTTGCAGTAATTTTTTTACACCCGCTGCAACCACCAGAGCAATAATCCAGCCGACCAGCAAGATTACAATTGCAGCTAAAATTGGGTGAAATTGATCCCAATAATACATTGCATCAAATCCTCCTCGGTTGGAGGGGTCATTAAAAAATTCATTCATGTTGTTATCCTTATGTTGTGTTTTTCAGTCTTGTACAGTCCACCCATGGTTGCTCTATGAACTAAGAACATGATTTATGGATGCTTCCACCATAATTTTTGTCTATTTTCCAATCAATAAATGGCAGCACTAATACAACAAAAAGTGCGCAAAATATTGCAAAAAAGCTCATTGATTCACACCAATGAGCTTTTTGAAGAATTAATTCTCGGTCTTAAAATATGCTTGTCTAAGCATTCAGAACTGCCGACTGCATTTGTGACAGGATCACTTGTGCAGTTGGATTGGCTGAATGATCAGCAACCATATAAACAAGTAATGCAATCAGGAAGATTCCCACCAGAATCAAAATATAAACGGGTAATCTTCTCTTTTTGGTAATTTCTTCTTTGCTCGCCACATGGGGTTGTGGCTTACTAAAATCATGCATGATAGCAGCCCTCATCCTTATTACTTTTCAATATTTATATTAGCAATGTGCTGTGTAGCATTGTGTGAAGAAGCTTCGGACTATCGTTGCACTGGTTGCAGAACTCTACTTTTTTTATTTTATTTTTTGTTTAAAATATAGGCGGCTTTAGCGGGCAACAAAAATAAGCTATAATGCTCAGTCCCGTTTTTTAAATGTTTTGCTTTATGTCCTATAGCCAACAAAGTGTTTCTCTTGATTTGGACACTGATGTAACACATCAATGTTTTTTACATCACACACGCGATGAACATTTGATTGGAATTATTGAGTTTAATAAGCCAAGCTATATCCTGAAATGGGGTGATCTGGAATATTTTCGTCGTCGCACAGAAGAGTTTTCGGTGATGCCATTACCAGACTGTATCAATGCCATGATCATTGATATTCGTAATGTACAGCCTTTTTTAGATAATGAAGTTCCCATCTTGCCGTGGCGTTTACTGGAAGAAGATTGTCCTGTACGTCTGGTCGTTCCTCAAGAACGCCTTGAGCATTACATTGGGTTATTTGAACCGACTTGGTTAACCACCGATGTAGACACGGCAATTCAGGAAATCCGTGAATTTATGGATATGTTTGTTCACTAAACATATCCCTCCTCTCCCATTCAGATGAATCGTCTCAACCGAAGTCTGTTACCAGTAATTTTCTACGGCAATATTACCTTCACCACGACGATTCATAATTAAACCACGCAATTTTAGCGCTTCTTTAGTGTCTTCCACCATCTGCGGATTACCACATAACATCACATGACTGCTGGCTGGATTCAAATCCAAGCCAACGGCTTTTTCCAGTTCACCATTGCCAATCAGCACAGGTAAACGATCATGTAATGGTGCCTCTGGATCACGCGTGATGATCGGGACAAATTTAAAGCCCGTATGCCCTTCACCAAACAGCGCTGCAATTTCTTGAATACGATCTACATAAGCCAGTTCAGACTCGGTACGAACGCTATAAACCAGATTGATATGCTGGTATTTATTCCATGTTTCGAAATCCTGCAGCATCGATAAGAACGGCGCCAGACCAGTTCCTGTCCCCAACAACCATAAATCCTGCGGTAAAGGTTGCTGATAACGCGCAAGGGTTAAATAACCATACGAGATCTTTTCCAGATACAGCTCATCACCAACTTTAAGGTGTTGTAGATTTGAGGTAAATGCGCCATCGGGTACCACAATTGAAAAAAATTCTAGCGTTTCATCAAAGGGTGAAGACACCACCGAATAAGCACGAACCACCAGTTCGCCATCTACCATTAAACCAATACGGGCAAACTGCCCTGCGGTGAATTTAAAATGGGCTGGACGGGTCATGGTAAAACTAAACAGATTGTCTGCCCAACGGTGTACAGATAAAACCTTTTCTACGCTAAATTTTTCAATTGACATGATTTGAACGTGGCACGAAACAGTAGGCTCATGTTAGCATGATCGAATAAATGATGGATACTCAAAACATTAAGGCTATTTAACATGCGCATGACATTACGCCAATTGGCTGTTTTCGTGGCGGTCGCTCAAGAGGGAACTGTAACCAAAGCGAGTGATGCTGTTCGTCTCACACAAAGTGCGGCAAGTATGGCCTTAGCAGATTTAGAAGATGGTCTGGGCGCACCACTATTCGACCGTCTGGGAAAACGCTTACAACTGAATGATCTAGGACGTTTTTTACTTCCTCAAGCGCTTGAGATTTTAGGACGTTGTGAAGCTTTTGAACAAGCGGCCAAAGGCGAGTTGCAAAGCATTGATTTACGCCTTGGGGCAACACTCACCATCAGCGATTATTTAATGCCTGATTTGATGGCTGATTTTTTACAGCGTCATCCGCAAGCGCATCTCCAACTGCAAGTGGGTAATACCCGTCAAATGATTGAAGCAGTGAATCAATTTCAGCTTGATCTCGCCTTAATCGAAGGTTCATGTCATTTACCACAACTACAATGTATTCATTGGCGTAATGATGAACTGGCTGTATGTTGTGCGCCTGATCATCCTCTTGCACAGCTCAACCGCCCGATTACACCGGCAGATTTTGATGAGGTAGAATGGATCTTACGTGAAGAAGGCTCAGGAACACGTGAAGTGTTTGATAATGCCATTTTACAAGATTTACCAGATGCCAATATCCGTTTAACACTGGGTCATAATGAGGCGATTTTAAAAATAGTCGCAGGTGGTTTGGGCATGTCATGTATTTCCAAACTGGCGATTGAACCTCTTCAGGAAAAAGGCCAGTTGGTCATTCTAGATACGCCTTATTGGGAATTAACTCGTCCGCTTTATATGCTGGTACATCGCCAAAAATATCAAGGGCCTGGTTTAAAAGCCTTTTTGCAATTTTGCGAAGCAAAGGTTTAACTTTTTAAATAAAAAATGCTTCCACTTGGAAGCATTTTTTATGCAGTTTGATTTAGAAGTCGAAGCTCACACCAAGTTTATAAGTACGACCTGCGCCAATGATGGCATAGTCACTGTTAAATACACCTGCCCAGTGCTTTTTATCGGCAACGTTATCAACATTCGCTCTAAAAGTTGTATTCACGCCTCCGAGTCTAGTTGCGTACTTCGCACCTAAATCAAAAATAGTGTAATCAGGCAGCTCTAAAGAATTATCGCTATTTAAATACTGTTTGCTTACATAGGTAGCACCAGCATTTAGGCTTAAACCATCTAGAGTTGGAATCGCATAATTCAGGTTCAACCCTGCTGTAAAGTCGGGAATACCATATATGGTTTTACCTGTCGTTGTTGCCAGAGCTGTTTTCTTATATTTCGCATCGATATAAGCCATGTTTCCAATCACACTCAAATCTTGAGTTAAATTGCCAGCAAACGTCCATTCAACACCACGTGAGCGAGTTTTAGCATCGTCTGTAGTAATTTGTGTTTTCTTATTTGCATCAGCAGTCGTAAACTTTGTTGTGATCAAATCAGGTTTTTCAATTTGATATATCGCCAAAGTATTTAACCATGAACCCTGCTGGACTTTTGCACCTAATTCATATTGTTTAGTCTGATAAGGAGCAAAAGTTTTATTATAGTTGACATCATCTTTATAGCTTAGATCAGTAAGAGATTTTCCTTCTGATAAACCTTCAACATAACTTGCATAAAAAGATATATTTTCACCAAAAGGTTTAATTACAATACCAAGGCTTGGTGAAACCTTATCTGCTGAGTAATCGGTTTTTTTAAACAAGTTTTTGGTATCAAGATCTTGATATCGCGCTCCGAGAATTAGCTGTAGCTTGTCATCTAGCATTGAAAGCTGGTCAGTCAAGGTATAACTCACATACCTGTTATCAGCATAAGGGACAATTTCAGGATAAGTTGTCGGCATTGCTCCATTATTTTCAGGATGATACAAATTGGTATCAAAAGCAGACATTGTTGCAGCACCATGCTGCCAATATTTACGTGTTAAATAATCTGCCCGTACCCCAACAGTATGCTTAATAACGCCTGTTTCAAACTTTGCTTCCAGACCTGTGTTTGCAGCAACATTATGTTCCTGCGTCCCTACTCTATAATATTGAGACTTTGCCGCACCCGTTTCAGCATTTTGCACAATCATGCGCGTACCAAACAGATGGCCTGAATATTCTTTTTCCGTATAGCCAACTCCCGCAAATACTTTTAAATCTGGACTAAATTTATACTCACCAGATAGGCCTGCATATTGGCTATTTTGTTTCCCTTGAATTTTTGGAAAGTAATTATTGTTACCATCTGGAGCGGCAATCACCTGTTTGATTGTCCCCATTGAAACCATGGCTGGAGAACCGCCCTCCCTATGATCTCGCATTGCATAGGCATCAAAATTTAGTTTTAATTGATCTGTTGTATAGTCCAGTGCAAGGACACCTGTTGCATTGGTATCGTCCATTCCCTCAATAAGATGTTCACCCGTACCATAAGAGCCGCTCGCTCGGATACCAAATTCATTATTTGTGCCTAAACGGCGAGAGATATCAAAACCAGATTTATAATATCCCCCATCTTCGTAGCTGGCAGATACTTGGGTCAGGTCTCGATTTGCACGTTTAGTCTGTGCCATGACCACACCACCTACACTACCTGCTGGTGCCATACCTGCCACTAAAGCATTCGGACCTTTTAATAACGTAACTGATTCAAGAATATCCGTCGGAATACGTCCTGTCGGAGCCATTCCAAACAAACCATTTAAATTATAGTCTTCAAAACCCACACTAAAGCCACGGATTTGGACATTTTCATTTAAATGTCCTGCATTGGTTGTTTCACGAATACTTGGATCATTTCTTAGAACCTCAGAAACAGTTGCGGCTTGTTGATCCTGAATTAATTTATCTGAGTAAGTCACTACTGAAAATGGAGTATCAATAATGGATTTATTCCCTAAACTACCCAAGTTTGAGTTTTTCTTAAGCTTGCCATCAGCATAACTGTCTTGTTGGTCGGCCTTCACCGTAATCGTTGGCAAAACTGTGTTTTCTTCGGCCACAGCAAACATAGGTAATGCAATGAGAGATAGAAACAATATATTCTTTTTCAAGTGACCATACCCCGATAAAAATTTGATCACAGTATATAAGAAAAATTAACAAATGATAATAAAAACCATTAACAAAGTAATAACTATTTATTACTTTAACAATAAGAAGCAACCTCGGAAATTCATCTCAGAGTCTAAAGAGCTACCTTAACAACTCTATGTTTATTATAATAATTTTAGCCTATTCAATAACATGTGTTATTTAAATAGCACCCTCCCTCACCGGCTATGCTACGTATTTAACGCCCAAATTGACGTTCACAAGGAATACCGTCCCCATCACCATCCATTTTTGTATTAGGACAATTTTTTAAAAAGAACAATGCTTCCTCATAAGAGCTCATTTGGGAACAGTGCTCTCGTCCATCACACTGGAATTGGTTATTTGCTTTAGTAGATGGTTCGTTCTGAACAGATTGGACATGACTAGATTCGAGTGCCCTCTTGGTTTTTTCTGACAATTTCACCTCTGGCAATTCACCAATAGCTTTTCGTTGTTGTTCTACAATCTTCCTTTGCTCTTCGATCAACTGAGCAGCTTTTAGTTTTTTTGATTGCTGATAAGCTTGATACTTATGAAAAACTAAACCACTCAAAATTATAATTACAATCAATCCTACAATAGTAAATGTTAATCCTTTCTTGGAAGTCTCTTGAGTACTGTTAGATAACGCTGGTACAGTCAATTTTTCATGAGGAGTGATTTCAGAAATCGGGCTTTCCCTTTTTAAGTCCAATCGAACAATATTAGTTGCTTTAAATTTTCCATGCTCTTCAACAATCAGAAATTTAAGCCTTTCCCCTAGTTTCGGTTCACCAGCCATTTTTGGAAAATCAGTAATATGAAAGAAAATATCTGATGTTCTTCCTTCTACCTGAATAAAACCAAAACCGCGCTCTGAATTGTATTTTTTAATTTTTCCCTCAAGAAACATTGTGTAAACTCTATTTTTTATATTGCTTCTATTCTAATAAAAAAAGAGGCTAAAAAGCCTCTTTTCTCATAATATTTAAGTGGATACCTAAATAAAGAAAGGATAAATGTTGTGTATTTAGCGACGGAAGTTTGACAATAATGCCGACGTAATCGAATTATTGTGCTCAGCAATTTTGGTTTTTTTGGTTTTGGCAGGATTCGGATCAAGACGTTCAATCTTGGTCGCTTTGTACTTCCCATCATTTTCAACGACGATAAATTTCACTTTTTCATTTCTTTTCGGCTCAGCACCGGCTGGATACTCTGAAATATGAAAAAATACATCCCCTTCAGACGTCCCAATAAAACCAAAGCCTTTGTCTGGATTATATTGTTTAACTTTGCCTTGATAGAATTCTTGCTTCATGACATTTATCCTATTTTCTCAATGCGATGATGACAGTATATAAAAATAAAAAAGAGACTTTCAATCAATCCTCAAAACAGCTTCAGGATGAGATCAAGTCTCTTTTAAGAATGTGTCAAAAATTAGTCTTTTTGAACACTACCAAAGATTTTATCGCCTGCATCACCCAGACCAGGAACGATATAACCTTCTTCATTTAAACCTTGGTCAATCGATGCAGTATAAATGCGAACATCAGGATGTGCCGCTTCTACTTTAGCAACACCTTCTGGTGCAGCAACCAAGACCATAACACGAATATCTTTACAGCCACTTGCTTTCAATACATCAATCGCAGCAATGAGTGAATTACCCGTCGCAAGCATTGGATCAATGATCATAGCCAAACGATTGGCAACATCTGGCACTAACTTTTTATAGTAAGTACGAACTTCCAACGTTGCTTCATCACGCTCTAAACCCAAAACACTCACTTTCGCACTTGGGATCAGGCTCAGTACACCTTCCAACATCCCAATACCAGCACGCAAGATAGGTACAATTGTGATTTTCTTCCCTGCGATACGCTGAGTTGAGACTTTCCCTGCCCACCCATCAATTTCATGCTCAACAACAGGAAGATCCTTTGTTGCTTCATAAGTCAGTAACATCGTGACTTCTTGCGCTAATTCACGAAAATTCTTGGTACTGATGTCAGAACGACGTAGTAAACCAAGTTTATGGCGAATAAGCGGATGACGAATTTCTTGAATCGACACGAGTGAGTACCTAGGTAATGTTAATCTTTGTCTATTATAAAGCGTTTTTTTACTCGGCAATAAAAAAGCCCCCAATTTTGGAGGCTTTTTTGTACAAATCAGACGATTACTGTTGTTGAGACAACATAAAGTGCAATGGAGACATGATCTCAGCCTTCAATGCAAGGTTAATCATCGGATCTGGGTAGACACCCAATACGAATACAAGTAATGCAGCAGCAAGCACCATCAAGCCACCCACTTTAGTACCCCAGTGTGCATCAGCATCAATACGTGGTACATCTGGTGGTGTCATGTACATGACAACCATCACACGTAAGTAGTAATACAAACCGATACCACTACCCACAACGATCATTGCAGCCAGGAACCAGTGTTGTGTGGTTACCGCAGCCATCACCACAAGGAACTTACCAATAAAGCCTGCAGTTAATGGAATACCCGCTAAAGACAGCATCATTACAGTCAATGTTGCAGTCAAGATCGGACGGCGCCAGAACAAACCACGGTAGTCTGCAAGACTTTGTGCTTCATCAACATTGTTGTACGGACTAGACATTAATGCAACTGCACCGAACGCACCGATTGTGGTGAGTACATAAGTAATCACGTAAACCGTCACGCTACCTAAGCTTGCATAAGTCATGCTGATCAAAGCAATCAACAAATAACCAAAGTGTGCAATTGATGAATAACCCAAGATACGCTTCAAGTTAACTTGACGTACTGCAAGTAAGTTACCCACGACAATCGACAATACTGCAATGATGGTAATCACTGTCACAATTGACTCAATCAGGATCGCACCAGAAGTGAGTAAGTAACGGACAAATAAACCAATCGTTGCAACTTTTGCAGCCGTAGCCAAGAAGGTTGCCATTGGCGCTGGTGCACCGGCATACACATCTGGCGTCCATTTATGGAATGGCGCAAGTGAAAGTTTGAATGCAACAGCAAAGATAATTAAGCCTAAGCCCAATAACACCATTGGTTGTTTGATTGCAGTAAATAATGCCTGAACAGAGTCATAGAATGACAATGAACCTGTATAAGCATAGATATACGCCATACCCATCAACAACATTGCAGACGCAGTCGCTGAAAGTACAAGGTATTTAATCCCCGCTTCCAAAGACTGGCTACGTTGATAGGTATACGCCAACATGCCGTACACAGGAATCGACATCAACTCTAAGCTGATGAAGAATGCTGCATAGTGCGAGCTTGCAACCAATAACATTGCACCTGCAACTGAAGACAGCAACAAGATGTAAAGTTCTTCGCGGTTTTCCTTATAGGTCTCGATATAGGCATGAGACAAGGTACAGCACGCCAAGGCAGCAATCAGAATCAGGAATTGATAGAGCATGGTAAATGGATCAACCATAAACATGCCCATCACATTTACTGGCGCAAAGTGCCCAGTAAACATGGTGTATGCAATAAAGATTGCAGCAAGGTTTAAACCTACAACCGAAGTGGTCGCAATGAGGTTGTGATTACGTTTAATCGCAGTCAACAACATCACGACGATTGCGGTCAGTGCCACAATCATCACTGGAGCTAAAGGCATCAGCTCAGAAAAAGAAATTGTGAAGTTCATGGTTTATTGCATCTCCACATGTTCAAGTTGAGTTGCAGCCTGTTGAACAGTTTCAACAACTTCTTGTACTGGCATATAACTATTTACTAACCACTGCATGCTTGAATGTGACATATCCAAGAAGGTTTGTGGGTAAATACCTAACCAAACTAAGCCGATCACACAGATCATCAAAATGCTGACTTCACGTGCAGATAAATCTTTAAGCGGGCTGGTATAGTGCTGTTTTTGCTCTGGGTTTGGTTCACCAAACAATGCTTTGTGAATCAGGATCAGACCATAAAGACCCGCAAATACCAAGCTCACTGCTGCAATGATGGTGAAAGCTGGATAAGCTTTAAATGACCCCATAAGAATCAGGAATTCACCAATAAAGTTACCTAGACCTGGTACACCAACCAATGCTGCAACAAAGAACATCAGGAAGAATGGTAAGTATTGAAGCTGACCACGAAGGCCGCCCATTAAACGTAAATCACGTGTGTGTAAACGCTCATAAACCTGACCAGACATAATGAACAATGCAGCAGATGACAAGCCATGTGCCAACATCATGATCATGAGACCTTGGAATGTCAGGATATTACCTGCATAGATTGCAAGTAAGATGAAACCCATGTGCGAAATAGACGTATACGCAAGTAAGCGCTTCATATCTGTTTGCTGGTAAGCAAGGAAAGCACCGTAGAAAATACCAATCAAGCCCAGAATAATGGCGATATCAGCAAATTGTGCTGACGCTGCCGGGAAGAATGGAATTACGAAACGAAGCAAACCGTACGCAGCTGTCTTAATCAAGATACCTGCTAAATCCACAGAACCCGCTGTTGGTGCTTGCGCATGCGCATCAGGCAACCAGCCGTGTAATGGGAATACTGGTAATTTCACCGCAAAGCCGATGAAGAAACACAGCATGAATGCATAAGCAACTTCAGGTGGCAAGTGGTTCGCAACAGCCAATAAATAGTTGTAATCGAAACCGATCATGCCTGTCATCATGTATCCATAGACAACTAAGCCCAAGATACCGATTAACATGATCAAACCAGCGATTTGTGTATAGAGGAAGAATTTGGTTGCAGCGTAAACACGTGAACGACCATTCGAACCTTTATGACCCCATAACGCAATCAGGAAGTAGATTGGTACAAGCATCATCTCCCAGAAGAAGAAGAACAAGAATAAGTCAATCGCCAAGAATACACCGATCACCCCACCTAAACTCCAAAGTAAGTTTAAATGGAAGAAACCAACATTCTTTTGAATCTCGCCCCATGAACAGCCAACTGCAAGTACACCAAGTAATGCGGTTAACAACACCATAAGAAGAGATAAACCATCCACTGCCAAGTGAATGCTAATACCTAAAGTCTGAATCCATGGAAGATGGAATTCAGCTGCCCAAGTCGGGACTTTACCGCCCAACTCGTAGCTATATGTACCACTTTGCCAAAGTGCAATACCCAAACCAAAAGTAATGAGCATACCAATTAAGGCAATCCAACGCGGTAAGTGCTGGTCGAATTTATCAACCAACCAGCAAATAAAACCAGCAATGAAAGGAACTAAAATCAGTGCGGGTAAAATTAAATTGTTTTCCATTTTATTTCCCCACAACCTGAATCACGATCAAGATCATCAATAACACCACTACACCGAGTGACATGCTTGATGCGTATTCACGTAATGAACCTGTTTGACGCGAACTTGTAAAGCTATTACCGCCCTTCACAATTGCAGGGAGTACTAACCATAGACCATCAACTGGATCACGACCTAAAATTTTCGCAATCAATAAGTAAGGTTTTACAAATACGATGTCATACAAAGCATCAAAACCAAATGCAGTACGGCAAATATGCGCTAAACCTGAACCCAAAGAACTTTGAGCAAATGATTTAACTGCACCATACGCAAAGGCAAACAAGAAGATACCTACAGCCAGACCAACAAGGGCAACACCACTTGCTAAATGTTCAGCATGAGAAACAGCAGCTTCTAATGTTTCAGGAATCACAAAACTTGGAATGCTTGCAGCAGTCAATAATTTTGCAACTGGCGCTTGTAGGAAGTAGCCGATACCTGTTGATAACGCAGCAAGAATCGCAAGCGGGCCCCAATACGTCACGCCATGAATGGCATGTGCATGCGTTTTCTCTTCGCCGAAGAATACCACCCAGATTAAACGGAAAGTATAGATAGACGTTAAGAATGCACCCGCAACACCAACCCAGTACAACGTATTGTAAAGTGGAAGATTTGCAATTGTAGACTGTGCATATACTGCACCCAAAATCGCATCTTTAGAGAAGAAGCCAACCGTTACGATTGGAAGTGCTGCCAATGCGCCACCACCGATTACGAAACACCAGAATACGAATGGAATCTTATGACGTAATCCACCCATTTTGAAAATGTTCTGTTCGTGATGACATGCAAGAATTACGGCACCTGAAGAAAGGAACAATAATGCTTTGAAGAATGCGTGAGCAAGCATGTGGAATAAACCTGCTTGGTACGCTTCAGCACCCACCGCCATAAACATATAACCGAGCTGACTCATAGTTGAGTAAGCCAGAATACGTTTGATATCGGTTTGAACCAATGCGGCAAAACCAGCCACAAGCAAGGTCACTGCACCTGTAATCGAGATGAACTGCATCACTTCTGGTGCCATTTCCATCACAGAGAACATACGGCAGCATAAGTACACACCCGCTGTAACCATTGTCGCAGCGTGGATCAATGCGGATACTGGTGTAGGACCAGCCATCGCATCTGCCAACCATGTTTGCAATGGGATTTGCGCAGATTTACCTGCTGCACCCAAGAACAACATCAATGCTGTCCAGATTGACAATGATGAGCTTTGCGTCATCACAGTTGCTGCATTTTCAACGATGTACTGAATATTCAAAGTACCAAACTGTTGATAAATCAGGAACAATGCGATGAGTAAGAATACGTCACCCACACGTGTTACGGTGAATGCCTTGATTGCTGCCCAACCATTTGCAGGGTTTGAGTAGTAGAAACCAATCAAGAGATATGAGCACAGACCTACGCCTTCCCAACCCAAGAACAATAACGCAAGGTTATCACCCAATACCAACAACAACATGCTGGCAACGAACAGGTTGAAATAAGAGAAGAAACGCGCATAGCCTTCTTCACCACGCATATACCATGATGCGAAAATGTGAATCAGGAAGCCAACACCAGTGACCATACCTGTCATCAATAATGACAAGCCATCAAGGTGCAAGCTGATACCTGGCTCAAAACCGCCAACACTGAACCACGTCCATAAGTGCTGAACAAAAACGGTTTGACCGCTGCTGGTAAATGCAAGACCAGCAATTAAAGCAAATAACGCAGATAAACCGACTGAACCGACACCAATAATGGCAGCTACATTTTCAGAAAGTTTGTCACGCCCTGCCGCTAAAAGGATAAAACCAATGAGCGGGAATAAAACGGTTAAATATAATGTACTCATCCGCGCATCTCACTAGCAGCATCCACATCCAGATGATGGAAGCGATGATAAAACTGAAGGACGATCGCAAGACCGATACATGCCTCTGCTGCAGCAAGGGTCAGAATCAGGATGAACATGACTTGTCCATCTGGCTGTGCCCAAACACTACCTGCCAAAACGAATGCCAACGCAGCGGCATTCATCATGATTTCAAGGCTCATTAGCATAAATAATAGGTTGCGTCGCACCATCACACCGTAAAAACCGAGTGCAAAAAGGATGGTTGCAACGATCAAACCATGTTCTAAAGGGATGTGTCCCATTATTCTTTATCCTCTTCTGCACCTGGTTCACGTTTGCCTAAGTGGAATGCTGCAACAAGTGCTGCAAGCAATAACATCGCGGCAACTTCTACCAATAATAGATAGTGAGTAAATAGTGCTTGACCGACTGCTTTAGGGCCAACAACTTCTGTACCCATTGGCGCAGAAATTGTGGTGTATTCACCGCCCAACATCCATACAAGGATTAAGCCCAACAAGAAGCTCATGAGTGCAGGATATGCCCATGCATCTGAGGTCAACCATTTGCTTTCCTGTTCGATCGTATCCTGGCCAAGATTCAACATCATGACAACGAAGACGAACAAGACCATGATTGCACCCGCATAAACGATGATCTCAAGCGCACCAGCAAATGGCGCGCCTACGATCATGAAAATGCCTGCAACAGCAAGAAGAGAAACGATCAAACTTAATAATGCATGCACAGGATTGGTGTTGGTCACAACACGTACTGTCGAAACAATGGCCACGAGTGCCATCAAATAAAATGGCCACATCATGGTAATAAGCTCCGTACATCAACTGGTGCACTTTCTTTTTGTGCTTGACCTTTTTCTTTACCGCTTACTGCCATACCAGTGACACGGTAGAAGTTGTAGTCAGGATATTTACCTGGTCCAGAGATGAGTAAGTTTTCTTTCTCATATACCAAGTCTTGACGTACATATTCACCGAGTTCGAAATCTGGTGTCATTTGAATCGCAGTGGTCGGACAAGCTTCTTCACACATACCGCAGAAAATGCAGCGTGAGAAGTTGATACGGAAAAATTCTGGATACCAACGTCCATCTTCTTTTTCCGCTTTCTGTAATGAAATACAGCCAACAGGACAAGCAACCGCACAAAGGTTACATGCCACACAACGCTCTTCACCATCTGGGTCACGTGTTAACACGATACGACCACGATAGCGTGGAGGTGCAATTTGTTCACCTGGTACTTCTGGATATAAGATCGTGTCACGTTTACGCGTTACATGGCTGAACACCATCCATAACGAACGTACAATCGATCCAAAGCCAGCTAGAATTTTATACATTTTGTACTCCCTGCTGTCCTAGGCCTGATTCATCAGAATCACAGCACCAGTCACTAACAAGTTGACCAACGCCAATGGCAAACAAACTTTCCAACCAAAGTTCATCACTTGGTCATAACGAGGACGCATTAACGAACCACGTGCCAAGACAAACATCATTACAAAGAATGCTGTTTTGATAATGAACCAGAATAATGGTGGAACAAATGGAATTTCCAGATTAAATGGTGCAAGCCATCCGCCGAAGAATAAAGTCACGATCAAAGCAGAGATCAATACCACGTTGACATATTCCGCAACGAAGAACATCCCCCACTTCATACCACCATATTCTACGTGGTAACCTTCAGCCAATTCTTGCTCAGCTTCTGGTTGGTCAAATGGATGACGATGCGTGACTGCAACACCAGCAACAACGAAGATCAGGAAGCCTAAGAATTGAGGAATGATGAACCACATATCACGTTGTGCTTCAACAATCTCACGCATGTTGAATGAGCCTGCAATCGCAACCACACCCATCAACGAGATACCCAAGAACACTTCATAAGAAATGGTTTGAGCAGCAGAACGAAGACCACCGAGTAATGAGTATTTGTTGTTAGATGCCCAACCACCAAATAGCACTGCATAAACTGCGATACCCGCCATTGCCATAAAGAACAATAGGCCGATACTCATATCCGCAACGCCCAGTGTAGGGCTTACTGGAATAACCATAAACGAAAGTACCGCAGTTGCCATCGCAACTGCTGGTGCTAAACGGAAAGTCAACTTATCAGCAAACTTTGGTGTCCAGTCTTCTTTGAACATGATCTTGAGCATGTCGGCAACGATCTGGAACATACCCCCCGGACCAACACGGTTTGGACCATAACGGTCTTGCCATAATGCCAAGAGACGACGCTCAATAAATGACATTAACGCAGCAACCAAAACCACCACCAGCAAGATCACAATGGCTTGAATCACTGAATAAGCGATTGGCCAGTTCTCAGCCCAAAGTGGCGTTTGACGTATAATTTCTTGATTCATGAATTACACTCCTACCGCCACAGAAACAGGCTCTGCCAATGAAACTGTTGGTGCCAGACCAATTGGATAACCGATATAACCTGTTGGTAAATATTCGATCACTTGTACAGGTAAGCTGATGCTGGTCTCGCCCGCTTTCACGGTAATACGTTGACCATCCTGAACATTTAAACGTGTCGCATCTTGCTCACCCACAGCAAACATCGCTTCAGGAATACGAGATTCCATCGCAGGTGTTTTAATGGTGAATTCGCCAGAACCAAAAATATGGTGCATTGGCACAAGACGGAAGCTTTCAGGATTCACAACCACAGCTGACGGCGCGACATAGCTACGTGCAGGACGTTTTGCTAAACGATCGAATAAACGAACACCCGAATCACCACCTTTTAAGTGACCGCCCACTTCATCTTGGTATTTGTTCCAAGCTTGTGGTGAGTTCCAGCCTGCAGACCATGCGAAAGGTACCAATGACGATGCTGTCTGATTACCCACATAACCTTCCATTGAGAATGTTAATGCCGAATCAGGATCAGTCGGTTGTTTAGGCTCGTGGATCGATAACGGCGCACGCATTGCAGTACGGCCAGAGTAACGACGTGGTTCACGCGCAATCTTCAAACCGTGGATACGATAACCCGCATCAGGTGCAACATCTTGAATCGCTTCAAGCACAGGAACATTCTTCACGATGTCATCAATTACATCATCAAGCAATGTCCAATCCACTGCTTTGCCTTTAAGACCAGTCTCAATGGCATGTAACCAGCGCCAAGATTCTTTGATCGCATATTCAGGTTTGTAGTAGCTTGGGTCATACACTTGATAGAAACGTTGTGCACGGCCTTCTTGGCTCACGACAGTACCATCACCCTCAGCAAAGCTTGCTGCTGAAAGTACGATATCTGCAAGTTTCAAGGTTTCAGTTTCACTATGATCGAGTACGATCACAGTTTCAGCCTTGTCAAATGCAGCTTTCACTTGTGCTACTGGTAAACGACGAGTCAAATCATTTTCAATGACAACGACAGCATCATAATCTTGTGCAAATGCTTGTTCTAAACTTAAGCCACCAAACAGAGCTAAGCCCATTGAGTTCACTTCAGGAACGGTCAATGACAAGCCTGCATGTTCACCAAGGTTTTGCGCAACTTGAGCCGCAGCTTCCATGATGGCAGGATCTTGTAAGCTGGTACCAGAGATAATCAATGGCTTTTTCGCAGCTTTCAAGGTATCCGCAATGGTTTGCGCAAATGCTTTTGCATCATCAGCTAAACCAGAAAGCGCTTCGCCTTTAACAGCAGCAGCAACCGCGAAACCTAAACGTGCGATGTCATTTGGAGACGCAACCACTTCACCTGTTGCAACATCCGCTAAACGGGTTTGCGTTGCAGCAAGGATATAAATTGGTGATTTCGCATCTTGACCAATACGTTGAACAGGTTCAGCTAACCAGTCTGGCGTACGTGTTGCAGCAGCCATTTCTTTCGCTTTATTTTTCGCAGCTTGGCGAACAGATAAAGCCATACGTGGCGCAGTTTGAGTTAAATCTTCACCCAAGATCAACACGGCATCATAGCTTTCAATTTCACGCATGTTCGGGTTATAGATGCCCTGTGTTTGCATGATTGATGCAGCTAACTCAACTAGGTTTTGGTCTTTTTGAGACATACCTGTTGAATAGTTGTCTTGTCCAACCAATTCACGAAGTGCGTAGTTTGATTCCAAGCTTGCGCGTGGTGAACCAATACCTAACACTTTCTTACCTTGAAGTTGAGCAATCACCTGATCAAGTGCCTGATCCACACTCACGGTCGCAACAGTTTCGCCATTGCGGAATTGAGGTTGACGTGGACGATCTTCACGGTTCACATAGCCTGTACCAAAGCGGCCTTTATCACAAAGGAAGTATTGGTTGACTGAGCCGTTGAAACGGTTTTCAACACGACGGATTTCGCCATAACGCTCACCCGGAGAGATGTTACAACCAGAAGAACAGCCGAAGCATACGCTTGGCGCATACTGCATGTCCCATTTACGGTTATAGCGTGCTGAATGCGTCTTATCCGTGAATACACCTGTTGGGCAGACTTCAGTCAGGTTACCCGAGAATTCAGATTCTAAAGTACCTGATTCTGGACGACCGAAATACACACGTGAAGCATTGGCATAAACACCAAAGTCAGTACCGCCAGCATAATCTTTGTAGTAACGCACACAACGGTAGCAAGCGATACAACGGTTCATCTCATGCGCAATAAACGAACCTAACTCTTGGTTATAGTGAGTACGTTTAGTAAAGCGATAGCGACGACGATCGTGCTGAGTCATCACCGTCATATCTTGTAAATGACAAT
Source organism: Acinetobacter sp. NRRL B-65365 (assembly GCF_001605865.1). Taxonomy (NCBI): domain Bacteria; kingdom Pseudomonadati; phylum Pseudomonadota; class Gammaproteobacteria; order Moraxellales; family Moraxellaceae; genus Acinetobacter; species Acinetobacter sp. NRRL B-65365. The sequence goes on from NZ_LRPD01000005.1 coordinate 87,472, forward strand.
GACCACCTTCTTCACAGACTGGGCAGTCGTGTGGGTGGTTCGTCATCAAGAATTCAACGATCGACGCACGGAAATCCGTTGCTTCTTTGTCTTCAATCGAGATATAGGTATTGTCGGCAGCAGGTGTCATACATGACATCACCAAGCGTCCACGTGTGTCCTCAGGATTCGCATACTGAGTCACCGCACATTGACGACAAGAACCAACAGAACCTAAGGATGGGTGCCAACAAAAATACGGGATGTCGATGCCAAGGCTGAGACATGCTTGTAGCAAGTTTTCTGAGCCGTTGACTTCATACGATTTTCCATCGACATGAATTGTAGCCATAGTCGAATTCCTTAAGCTTGTTCTACGTCTAGAGCTGGAGCATGGGTTTTAACCTTTGCTTCAAACTCGCTACGGAAATATTTAAGTGCGCCCATAAGCGGCTCCATCGCACCTGGTGCGTGAGCACAGAAAGTTTTACCAATCCATAATTTACGAGTAAGCTCTTGTAAATGGTCGATATCTTCTTTCTTACCTTCGCCTGTTTCCAGTGCTTTAAGCGCTTTAACTGCCCAAGGTAAACCATCACGGCATGGCGTACAGAAACCACATGATTCACGCGCAAAGAATTCTTCTAAATTACGTGTAGCAGAGACCATACATTGAGTTTCATCGACCACCATCAACAGACACGTACCTAAACGTGAACCTGCTTTCATGATGCTTTCAGAATCCATTGGTAGGTCAATGTGTTCAGCTGCCAAGAAGTCAGTTGATGCACCACCTGGTAACCAAGCTTTCAAGGTCAAACCATCACGCATACCGCCCGCATGTTCTTCAATCACTTCACGCGCAGTTGTACCGAATGGAAGTTCCCAGAGACCAGGGAATTTGACTTTACCTGATGCACCATAAATCTTGGTGCCTGGATCTTTCGACTTACCTGCTGAAAGGTTGATATACCACTCAGGACCACGCAACATGATTGCTGGCAAGTTATTGTAGGTCTCAACGTTGTTGACAATCGTTGGACGACCCCATGCCCCTGCAACTTGCGGGAATGGCGGCTTAGTACGCGGATTGGCACGACGGCCTTCAAGCGAGTTAATCAATGCAGTTTCTTCACCGCAAATATAACGGCCTGCACCAGTATGAACGTGTAAATCAAAGTTCCAGCCAGTTCCGAGGATATTTTCGCCTAGGTAACCTTTAGCACGGATTTGCTCTAATGCTTCATTTAAGTATTGAGCTGCTTCGATATATTCGCCACGGATGAAGATATAACCTTGAGTTGCCTCTAGGGTATAACCTGCAATCAACATACCTTCGATCAATTGATGTGGAAGTTTTTCCATCAACAAACGGTCTTTAAAGGTACCCGGTTCCATTTCATCGGCATTACAGATCAAATAGCGAGGGCCGCCATCATTTGGCGCCATCAATGACCATTTGATCCCTGCTGGGAAACCTGCACCACCACGACCTTTTACCGTCGCAGCTTTAATGACTTCAAGTACATCTTTTGGTGGCATGCTGAGTGCTTTTTTAAAGCCTGCATAGCCTTCTAGTGTTTCATACTCGTCAGCATTACGTACTGCATCTTGTTTGCTCAAACGCCAAGTCAGCGGATGAGTTTCTGGATTACCGTCGCCATAAATTGGTTTTGGTTCAGTATTCATACATACTTCTCCAATAACTGTTTAACTGATGACACATCCACTAAACCGTGAGTATCTTCATCAATCATTAAGGTTGGCCCTTTATCGCAGTTGCCTAGACAGCAAATTGGGAGCAAGGTAAAACGACCATCTGCTGTGGTTTGTCCATACTGGATTCCCAACTCGCGCTGGAACGCTTCTGCCAATGTTTCTGCACCCATCAAGAAGCATGCAATCGAGTCACACAATAAAATTACGTGACGGCCAACAGGTTGACGGTAGATACGGTTATAGAACGTTGCTACGCCTTCCAGATCTGCCACACTCATGCTGAGCAATTGTGCAATCGCATTCATTTGTGCGTCATCTACCCAGCCATTACGGCGCTGTACACACTTCAACGCATCCAGGGAGGCTGCACGTGGGTATGGGTAGTGACCAATGTGATGTTCAATCTCATGGATTTCGTCAGCAGTCAAAATCCCTTCAACATTCACACGTGGTTTTTTATCAGTCAAAATCATCATAATCGTTTACCCCTAGCGATCCACGTCAGCCATAACCACGTCAATGGTCGCCAAATAAATGATCAAGTCAGAAACCAGACTGCCGTTAATCACAGATGGCATTTGCTGTAAATGCGTGAACGTTGGCGTACGAATACGCGTACGATAACTCATGGTTGACTTATCTGAAGTGAGATAATACGTACTCGCACCCTTCACAACTTCAGTCATAAATGAAGACTCGCCTGCTGGCATTACAGGACCCCAAGATACGCTCAAGAAGTGCGTAATCAAGGTTTCAATATCTTGTAATGTCTTGTCTTTTGGTGGTGGAACAGCCAATGGGTGATCCGCTTTATATGGACCAGATGGCATGTTATCCAAGCACTGTTGAATAATTTTCAATGATTCAGTGATTTCACGGAAGTGAACCAAGACACGTGCGTATGCATCACCTTCATATTCCACTGGAATATCAAAGTCGAAGTTTTCATAACCACTGTATGGACGATATTTACGAACATCAAAATCGATACCCGTCGCACGTAAACCTGTACCCGTTACACCCCAAGCCAACGCAGATTTAGCATCGTATTGCGCAACATTACGCGTACGACCAATAAATACCGAGTTTTTAAGTGCAGCAGTGTAGTACTCGTTCAAACGCTTCGGCATCCACTCTAGCAACTCTTTAACAAGTTTTTGCCAGTTGTTTGGAAGGTCGTGTGCTGTACCACCGATACGGAACCATGCTGGGTGCATACGGTAACCGGTAATCGCTTCAACGATGTCATAGACTTTTTGACGGTCTGCGAACATATAGAATACTGGCGTCATACCACCCGCATCCTGAATCGCTGTACCACAGAACAACAAGTGGTTATTGATACGGAATAATTCGTTCAACATGACACGAATGACTTGTGCACGCTCAGGGACTTTAATCCCTGCCATTTGCTCAACAGCCATGACGTATGGCATGTTTTGCGCACAACCACCCAAGTAGTCAACACGATCCGTATAAGGAATGAATGAATGCCATGTTTGACGTTCAGCCATCTTTTCCACACCACGGTGGTGATAACCGATATCAGGTACACAGTCTTTGACTTCTTCGCCGTCTAACTGTAATACCACACGGAACGCACCGTGCGCAGATGGATGGTTAGGACCCAAGTTCAGGAACATGAAGTCTTCGTCATCATTACCGCGTTTTAGACCCCAGTCTTCTGGCACAAAGCGTAAGTGTTCTTGTTCGAAATCTTGCTTTGCCTGGTCTTGCATGTATGGCGTATATTCTGTCGCACGCGCAGAATATTCTTTACGTAACGGATGACCTTCCCAATAGGTTGGTAACAAGATACGACGGAGCATTGGATGCCCTGCGAAATCGATACCGAACATATCGTAAGCTTCACGCTCGTACCAGTTGGCATTTGGCCAAATGTTGGTTGCCGTTGGAATGCTTAAATCATTTTCATTCAACGCAACTTTGATACGGATGTCACTGTTACGCTCAAGCGATAACAAATGATAGAACACGGTGAAGTCAGATGCTGGCAAACCATCGCGGTGAACACGTAAACGCTCATCTACCGCAGACAAGTCAAACAGCATGACATAAGGACGTTCCACTTTACGGAGGAACATGAGGACTTCTTGCACGCGTGCGCGCTCAACCCAGACTGTTGGAAACTCTTCAAAAGTCGCCTGCACGTAAAAGTTCTCACCAAATTTGGTTTTGAGCTCTTCTACGATTGCAAATGCTGGGCGTGAATCAACTGGAGTTGATTCTGGCATAGCAATGTCAGTTTCAGCCATTGGCTTGGCTTCCTATTTAATACAAATTCTGGCAATTTTTCCGATGACCATATCCATCACGGGATACGTCAAAAACTCATCGTTAAAATTATTTAATATCATCCATAGAGCGTAAGTTTTTCACCGCAATACGTTCAGCATTTTTACGGTCACGTTCTGGCATCATCTTTGGCTTATACACAGGCTGAAGATCATCACCAATAACCGCTGAAAGTGGACGGCGCTCTAGTTGAATTTGGTCTTGAAGTAACATCAATGCTTGAATCAATGCTTCTGGACGAGGTGGACAACCTGGGATGTACACATCAACAGGAATAATTTTGTCTACACCCTGAACCACGGAATAGATGTCGTACATACCACCAGAGTTAGCACAAGCACCCATTGAAATGACCCATTTAGGCTCAAGCATTTGTTCATACAAACGTTGAATTACAGGTGCCATTTTGACAAAGCAGGTCCCTGCAACAATCATCAAGTCTGCCTGACGCGGTGAAGCACGAATAACCTCGGCACCAAAACGTGACAAGTCATGAACGCCGGTTAAAGTCGTTGCATATTCAACGTAGCAGCATGAAGTACCAAAGTTAAATGGCCACAAAGAGTTTTTACGCCCCCAGTTCACCGCTGTATGCAACACATCTTCAAGACGTGTCATCATCACACTTTTATTAACTTCTTCCTCAAGGGGATCAGTGACAATTTGACGATCTTGTAATGGATATTGATCGGCATCCGGATTCGCACGGGTTAAAGTATATTTCATCCCGACTTACTCCTGTTCAGATGTTGAGGTAGTCGGTGTTTTAGATTTAACACGACCAGAAGACTGTGCTGGAATATGACCAGTAGGATCGACAACCAACTCTTCAATGTTATTGAATCGGGTAATGTCAGCAATGTTCATATTTGGCGAACCGATATTAGTTTTAACACCAGCAGCTTTACGGCGATCAGAAGGAGCCCAGTTGAGTGCGCCTGTTGAAAGTTCGTAAATCAAACCAATTAATAAAACTAGAATAAAGACTGCGGCAGTTGCAAAACCAACCCAACCAACTTCACGAACTGAAGTTGACCAAGCGTAGAGATAGAGGGCTTCCAGATCGAAAACCACAAAGAAAATTGCAACTAAATAGAACTTGGCAGACAAGCGGATACGAGCACCGCCCGCACCAACTACACCTGACTCAAACTGCTCTTGCTTCGCACGTCCCCATGCTTTACCCCCTAGGAGTAAGGGAACAGTGAGCATAAAAACGCAAAGAAATGTAACGCCGATCACGAAGGCAATAATTGCCCAATCGTATGGAGTAATGGCACTCATGCGGGGATAACTCCTGGCAGGCCTATTTTTAACAAAGAATGTATGTATTGGCCTTCAAATACACCAAACACAAAATTAATCCCGCCAATTGTACCTGATTTCTAATTTCTCATGCTAGTTGAAGCGCTTTAGTCTTTCGGATGATTTTGTCCATAAAGTTACTGATATATACAAGATCATGGTTAATTCACCCCTAGAAATCGAATTATCTAATCAAAGACTCTATATTGATCATTTTTTTCTTTATTAGTGCATCAAAAACATTCATCATTTCTGCGTAATGTTCCTAAATATGGCAGCACGAACTAAATCATTGCATTGATACAAATTTGTGCTGAAAATTTAAACAAAATTTATTCATCTCCCCCTCTATATTTGTATTTATCAAGCGAAGAATCCCTATTCTATTAAACAATGATTTAAACAGGCAGATGAAGCAATTTATCCGACTAAAAGACCACACTGAAATCAAGTTGTCATTTCGACATAATATGTTGCAATTCAGCTAAATACTTTAATTATCTTTATACACAGCTCGAGCAATAGATCGTTATTCTAATAGAAGCAAAGAAGGAGAAAAACATGCATCTAGAATACACACACGACTCGGATTATTTCTTTTTTTCACAACTACTCATGCGTCATATAGAAAGTTATGTTCGAAAACATCCAGATGCTGATAATGCAATTTTCGATTTAAGAGATATCTATGAAGTATTTAGAGAGGATTTTGCCGCAACCACAACCAATTTAGAAAGTATTCTTAATATTGCAGACAGTTATAAAGTCGAAACCTTAAATGGAGATCAGGCACTGATCCAAGGCTATAAAATCGATATTAAAAACAATTCCCTACTGATTGATTTCAATGCCGACGCATTACATGCGCTGCGCTCAGGCAAACCATTGATCGAACCAGATCCTTCGGTTCATGAGTAAAAGTAGATGAATTGATTTAAAAGTTTTTATTTCAATTGAGCCAAGGTGTTTATCGCCTTGGCTTTTTTATTGGCTTTAAAACAAAAAAGGAATGGTACTCGCCATTCCTTTTTCTTTGATTATTTCTTTAAGACTTGCTTATATCGTTTTGCGGGCCAAGTCATGATAAAACGTGCACCGCCCAGATTTGGACTCTGATCAACCTGAATGGTGCCACCAAACCAGTAAGCAATACGGCTAACAATCGACAAACCAAGTCCATAACCACCTGAAGCACGAGTACGACTATCATCCAGACGCGCAAAGGCTTCAAAGATACGGGCGCGCTCCTGCTCAGGAATCCCCGGTCCATCATCTTCGACGCAGACATAGGCATTGCCATCGGCACGGATACCCCCACTAATACGCACCTTATGGTCACAGTAGCGCACGGCATTTCCAACCAGATTCTGTACCACACGGTGTAGATAGCGACGCTCTGCATCGACCTGCAACGCCATTGGTGGTGCAATCAACTCGATTTCTTTTTGCGTCTTCAGTGCTTCCGTTTCCATTGCCACTTGGTCTAGAACTTCTACCAGTACAATTTCTTCGAAATCGAGAGATGGTGTGCCCTGCTCCAGTTTGGCATAGGTCATGATTTCATCAATCAGGGTATTGAGTGCTTCAATATCCTTATCAATCATATCGACTTGCTGGATACGGTAATTATAGTCATCTTCCTCTGCCAGCATTTCCATACCAAAACGGATTCGCGCGACAGGGGTTCTGAGTTCATGTGATACCGCACGCATCAATTCACGCTGTGCTTCAATCAAACGCTGAATATGATCCGACATATTGTTATAACTTGATGCCAGATTCGCCATTTCATCGGTTCCTTCAATCGGAACACGTAAAGACAAATCACCTGACTTCATCTTGTTCAAGGCATAACGTACCTGACGGATTTTACGTTCAAGCGGCAGAATCAAACCGTAAACACCCAAACTCAGTAAGAATAAGCTGAATAAGGTAATACCTGCTGAAAGCTGGAATGGCATCCAGTTAAACATCGGTACAGGGCCTAGGATCAACACTTGTGCAGGATGGTTAGGCATTGGAGACACAATCGAAATGGTCGTGCCACGGACTGTTGCACTGTCTTTATAAAGCAATATACTTTGATCTTGGCGTAAACGACCAATTTGCTCTGAATCCAGATTAATATCTTTAATATCCGCAATTTCAATCGGATAATAGAAATGCTTTTTGATTCGGTCTAGATATTCGCGCTCTTGGCCTGGATAGAAAATTAAATAATCCAGCACAAAAATCGGCAGCGCCTTCATCTGGCGTTCGCCAATTTTATCCACTTTGATATAGAGAAAATGCTTAGGATCGTCTTTTAGACCGATAATGATATAGCCAATCCCATTATTGGCATCATAACGAACCACCGACTTTTGCTCGGCAATGCGCTTTTTCTCGGTACGCGATAACTCTACCCGTTCCGCATCCACATAGTAGATGGGTAATTCCAGCAAATCAGATGCATCGGAAATCCAGTCGAGTTTCTGTTGTTTTTCTGGCTGGCGAGATACTCCCTCACTAATGACATAGGAAATGCCATCAGTCAGAGATTCACGATATTCTTGCGCCCGTTGGTAGTTGATAATCTGCACGAGCAAATAACAAAATGCGGCAACCACAACAACCAAAACCACCAAGCCAGCATAAATACGCAAGAATATGCTGTTTTTCAGTACTCGACTTACCATAAGCTAAATAATTCCAAGCTCATTAAAACCCCGCTTGAGCAGCCTGCTACGCAAGTCCTTAGCAGAAAGGAAAGAATCCCCCTTAAAGAAGGAGGATTCTAGGGATTTAGATCCCGTTGGTTTCTTTAACGAAGAGATAACCTTTACTACGTACTGTTTTAATACGTTTTGGATTTTCTGGGTCATCACCGATTTTTGGACGGATACGCGAGATACGTACGTCAATCGAACGGTCTTGACCATCATATTCGATACCGCGTAAACGCTCGAAAATATCTTCACGAGACAAGATACGGCCCGCATTTGAAGCAAGTAACCATAACAGGTCATATTCAGCGCTGGTGAAATCAACCAGATCACCATTTAAAGTCACTGAACGACCACCGTTATCAATCACAAGATCATCAAACTCGATACGTTGTGCAACTTCGTCTTCAACCGTCTTATCGGTACGACGTAATAAGGCACGAATACGCGCTAACAGTACGCGTGGCTGAACAGGCTTGGCAACATAGTCATCTGCACCCATTTCCAGACCCAGTACCTGATCCATATCTTCGGTACGCGCAGTTAACATCAAGATGGGTTGATGATAATGCGGACGAACTTCACGACAAACGGTTAAGCCATCTGCACCAGGTAACATCACATCGAGAACCACTAAATCTGGTTGCTCGCTGATAATACGACGAATGGCACGATTACCATCAGTTTCAACACCAACTTCTAAACCGTTACGAATCAAATACTCTTGTGTTAAACGTGCTAAACGCTCGTCATCTTCAACAATCAAAATCTTCGGTAACTTTTCTTCTTGGCTCATTTGTTGCCCCTAAAATCTGAGTGAATCTGTCTATGAAATCTGACAGATACATTGGTTTATGAATTGCAATATACACACGTTTACATTGTAAACAAGTAGCCGTTCACCAAACTGATACACGCTTACCCTGTTTTGTTATCTTTTTATTAAAATTATGAATTTTAATATATTTTTCAGAATTGTAAGCGTTTTTTCTTCAGGATGGATGTTTAGTATAGATTTTGTGCCAATGTTAAACAATTTGTTTCTTTCTTCGCCTATAACAATTTAAGTGTCTGTTTTTTGACTTATCCACAGAGTTATCTATAAGCCTTTTTTAATGGCTTTGTTATGCTATGTCCCTGTGAATTCAGCAGTTAAGACATGAAAAAAAAATTAGTAAAATGTCAAGGATTGATCTAGTACTAAAAATCCCGTATCTTGTGTTGAAAATAAACTTTAACCACTAAGTATTGTGTTTATCCCTCAAACATCGTGGCATGCTTTTTGCTCGATTCAAACGGTCAATGAACATAAAAATAGATGATAATGGAGCTATGCTGACATGAGCATCATCACTTCTACTCCTGGCCAACTTCAGGTCATTAAGCGCACCGGTGAGATTGCGCCATTTAATGCCGAGAAAATTTCTGTTGCGATTGGGAAAGCATTTCTAGCTGTTGAAGGTCAACAAGGTACTGACTCTAGTCGTATCCATGACCGCATCACCCAACTTACAGAAATGGTTATGAACACATTTAACCGTCGTTTACCTTCTGGTGGCACGATCCATATCGAAGAAATTCAGGATCAGGTTGAATTGGCCCTGATGCGTACTGGCGAGCAAAAAGTTGCTCGTGCGTATGTGATCTATCGTGACCAACGCGCAAGTGCCCGTCAGCAAACTGGTGCGAACCATCACCCTACCCTTCAGATCACCGACAGCAATGGCCAGCTCCAGCCATTAGATCTTGATGCATTGACTGCAACCATCCAGACAGCAAGCGAAGGTTTGGAAGGTATTGATGTTCAAGCGATCGTTGATGAGACCGTTAAAAACTTATATAACGGCGTAAAAGAAAGCGATATCGCGACGACCATGATGATGGCGACCCGTACACGTATCGAACAAGAGCCAAACTATACTTATGTGACTGCACGTTTATTATCAAATGAATTGGTGAGCACAGGTCTTGAATTCTTAGGTCTACCTTCAGATACACCTGAAGGCAATGCTTTAGAAACCTTCTTGAAGAAAGGTATTGAGCTTGATCTTCTTTCTGCTGACCTACTTGACTTTGACCTTGAAAAATTGGCGGCTGCAATCAAGCCAGAGCGCTCAAACCAGTTTACCTATTTAGGTCTACAAACTTTATTTGACCGTTACTTCATTCACTCGAATGGCGTACGTTTCGAATTACCACAATTATTCTTTATGCGTGTATCGATGGGTCTTGCACTCAACGAAGAACATAAAGAAGACCGCGCAATCGAATTCTATGACTTATTGTCTAGCTTCGATTACATGGCGTCTACACCAACTCTATTTAACTCAGGTACGTTACGTCCACAGTTATCAAGCTGTTACTTAACCACGATTGGTGATGACCTGTATGACATTTATGGCGCAATGCGTGACAACGCAATGCTGTCAAAATGGGCGGGCGGTTTAGGTAATGACTGGACACCTGTACGTGCATTGAACTCTTATATCAAAGGCACCAACGGTAAATCACAAGGTGTTGTACCATTCCTTAAAGTTGCGAATGATACAGCGGTTGCGGTTAACCAAGGTGGTAAGCGTAAAGGTGCAGTCTGTGCGTACCTCGAAACTTGGCACTTGGATGTTGAAGAATTCCTAGAGCTACGTAAAAACACAGGTGATGACCGTCGTCGTACCCATGACATGAACACTGCAAACTGGGTTCCTGATCTATTCATGCAACGTGTATTTGAAGATGCGGAATGGACACTGTTCACCCCTTCTGAAACACCAGACCTGCATGACTTAACAGGTGCTGAATTTGCTGAGCGTTATGCACACTACGAAGCTGTAGCAAAAGAACAAAACATGCTACACAAGAAAGTACGTGCGAAAGACTTATGGCGCAAAATGCTTTCGATGTTATTCGAAACAGGTCATCCGTGGATCACGTTCAAAGATGTATGTAACTTACGTTCACCACAACAACACGTGGGCGTGGTTCACTCATCGAACTTGTGTACAGAAATCACCTTAAATACCAACCAAGACGAAATCGCGGTATGTAACTTAGGTTCGATCAACCTTGTACAACACGTTCAAGGTGGTGTGTTAGACCGTGAGAAGCTTGCTCGTACAGTAAAAACTGCGGTACGCATGCTCGATAACGTAATCGACATCAACTACTACGCTGTTCCACAAGCGAAAAACTCAAACATGAAACACCGCCCTGTGGGTATGGGTATCATGGGCTTCCAAGATGCATTATATGAAATGAATCTTGCTTACGGTTCTGACGCAGCAGTTGATTTTGCTGATGAATCGATGGAAGTGATCAGCTACTACGCAATCGAAACATCAAGCAATCTTGCAATCGAACGTGGCGCTTACTCGACATTCAAAGGTTCATTGTGGGATCAAGGCATCCTACCAATCGACTCTTTAGAAATCGTTGCAAAATCACGTCCAGAACGCATGTTCGAAGTAGATCGCACTCAACGTTTAGACTGGGACACTTTACGTGCCAAAGTTCAAAAAGACGGTATGCGTAACTCGAATGTAATGGCGATTGCACCAACAGCAACTATTTCAAACATTTGTGGCGTGTCTCAATCAATTGAGCCGACATTCCAGAACTTGTATGTGAAATCTAACCTGTCTGGTGAATTCACTGTGATCAACCCTTACCTTGTTCGTGCATTAAAAGAACGTGGTCTTTGGGATACAGTGATGGTAAACGACCTGAAACACTTTGAAGGTTCGGTTCAAAAGATTGCACGTATTCCTGACGAATTAAAAGCAATCTTCGCAACAGCGTTTGAAGTTGATACGCGCTGGATCGTAGATGCTGCATCACGTCGTCAAAAATGGATCGACCAAGCACAGTCATTGAACCTTTATATCGCTGGCGCGAACGGTAAGAAACTTGACATCACTTATAAGATGGCATGGTTACGTGGTCTTAAAACCACATATTACCTCCGAGCTTTAGGTGCGACCTCTGCTGAGAAATCAACCATTAATACGGGTGCACTCAATGCAGTAAAACCAGCATCGGTTGAAGCGCCTGTTGTTGCAGCAGCACCTGCGGCGGTTGCAGAGAAAAAACCAGAAACTCCAGTTGAAGAAGATGGTTTTACGACAGCAGCACCAGTACCAATGGCTTGTTCAATCGACAATCCAGACTGTGAAGCTTGTCAGTAATTAAATCCGCATACGCCCTTCTCACTCTGGAAGGGCCTTGCAAGATTTAAATCTATAGAGGCATAGATCATGTTCCATCTCAGTCATAATTATCAATTTGGTGTGATTGTTCTGATTTGTGCCTTTCTAGTGTTTTATATCCCCCTCGTTTACGCGTTTTTTAAAATACGTAGACAACAGCGTAATCAAAATAAGTCTTAGGGATTGTCAGTGCCCACTGGTCACTTATAAAAAATCAATCAATAAAACTTAATTTTGCTTACACAAATTGAGCGTATAGTAAGGACATCTTCTTGATTGAGATGTCTTCATAAAAGATATAAAGCAACGAAGAGAGAATTGATATGTCTATCCTTAGTTGGGACGATTTTGAAGATGATTCGCAAAAACCGACTGCACCTGAACACAAGTCTGCGCCCATCGACACGCAAAAAACGGTTAATACGCAAGTGGTATCTGATTCAGAGCAATCATCGCCGCGCGTGGCAGCTCCACAATCCGCTGGAACCAGTACCGTGCGATCAACAGATTCAGCCGATTCGCTGGCTCGAGCATCTGCAGCCCTAGAACACCTAGACGTTGCACCGGGTTTAGAAGAACTTGAAATGGGCGCTCAGCGCGTTCAGGTTGATGATAAAGCCATGATCAACTGTCGTGCAGACTTGAACCAGCTTGTTCCATTCAAATACGAGTGGGCTTGGCAGAAGTACCTCGACGGGTGCGCAAACCACTGGATGCCACAAGAAGTCAACATGAACCACGATATCGCACTTTGGAAGTCTGAAAATGGCTTAACCGAAGATGAGCGTACCATTATCATGCGTTCTTTAGGTTTCTTCTCGACTGCCGATTCATTGGTTGCAAACAACTTGGTATTGGCGATTTACCGTCACATTACCAACCCAGAATGTCGTCAGTACATCTTGCGTCAAGCATTTGAAGAAGCGATTCACACACATGCTTACCAATACTGTATCGAATCTTTGGGTATGGACGAAGGCGAAGTCTTCAACATGTACCGCGAGATTCCAAGTGTTGCGCGTAAAGCATCATGGGGCTTGAAGTACACTCAATCTTTAAGTGATCCTACTTTCAACACAGGCACACCTGAAAACGACCAACGTTTACTTCGTAACTTGATCGCATTCTACTGTGTTCTTGAAGGGATCTTCTTCTACTGTGGCTTTACTCAAATCTTGAGTATGGGTCGTCGTAACAAGATGAATGGTGTTGCTGAGCAGTTCCAATACATCTTGCGTGATGAGTCTATGCACTTGAACTTCGGTATCGACATGATCAACCAGATCAAGATCGAGAACCCGCACTTGTGGACTGCTGAGTTCCAAGAAGAAGTGATTCAAATGATTCTTGAAGGCACTATGCTTGAGATCGAATATGCGCGTGACACCATGCCACGTGGTGTATTGGGTATGAACGCAAGCATGATGGAAGAATACTTGAAGTTCATCTGTAACCGTCGTTTAGCGCAACTTGGTTTACCAGAGCAGTTTGCTGGTGTAACTAACCCGTTTGGCTGGATGTCTGAGATGATGGACTTGCGTAAAGAGAAGAACTTCTTTGAAACGCGTGTAACGGATTACCAAACTGGTGGTGCGTTAAGCTGGTAAGTTTGATTAACAACCGCTGAATGACAGTTGATGTGAGATTTTTGACACATATTTCGAGATTGTTACAAATCCCATCAACTACATTAATTAAAAAATAGAGCCTAATGGCTCTATTTTTTATCAGTGAATCAAATCAAAATTTGCTAAATATTGATACTCTTTAGAATCTATAGCAAAAGAAGCCTTTAAACCATCGAAAACTAACTTACCAACTTCATCATCTAAATTTAGAATCACTTGGATAATATTGCTTAATAGAAGCTCGCTTGAGTAAACAGTATTATCAAGCATCTCTATAATTTCTTTATATTTAAATCATAAACCCTCATGCACCTTACTTATTAATATAGCAATATCTTTCGTGATTTTTCTTTGCAAGCCACAATATAGAAACCAAGTATTTACAGTTTTTTGTGGGTAAACTATAGCCCTGTCTTGCTACAAGATCTAAAACTTTCTGATAAACCTTCTGCTTTACTTACTTCAATAGAGAGTAGCTACACTCTATATCAGCAGAAATATCCCTTTCATCTATCCTTATCTTGTTCAACATGCCTACGCCACTGACCTGGAGTTATGCCCTTCCAACGTTTGAAAGCTTGAGAAAATGCTGAGTCATCACTATACCCAGTCCGTACTGCGATTTCATTGATTGATAGCTCGCTATCCTGTAAAAGTTCGCAGGCGAGTTGTTGTTGTACCGAAGCAAATATTTTACGGAAAGATGTTCCTTCTGCTTGGAGACGACGCTTGAGTGTGCGTTCAGAGGTATACAGTAATTTCGCCAGATGCGGTAAATCTGGTACAAGATTTCCAGTTGGAAGGAGTAATTGGGAACGCACCAATTCGACTATGCCATAACGAACTCTTCGGCGCTCTTGCAGTGCCGCACACATCTGCTCCCCTAAAGAGGCTGCTAAGGGATTTGCATTTGGAAGACGCAAATTAAGGTCGTGAGCATTTAGCATCAGAGTATTCCCCTCTGCACCTAACTTCACAGGACAATGTGCCCAATTCATAAACTCATCACATATTGGATCAACCGTTGAACGTGGAATAGTAAGTTCGACCAAACTTAGTACACAGGTCGCACCTGCTACTTCCGAAATTAGGCGAACTGTACCTGCCAAATCACGATGAGCTAGAAAGGATCGAACTGGTTCATCCACAGGCGGTGGTTGGAAATTTGCGACAATGTATTGCTCAGTCTGATGAATGTCGACCTTGGTAAATGCGGAGGTTAGTTTCTGAAATCGCAGCGCTAAGGAAAGTGCATCTCCGACAGTTGCACTACTCATTAGTGCAAGCCCCCAAACACCATATGTGGTAAAGCCGTAACGAAGACCAACTTCCAGACCAAGAAGAGGAGGATTTTTTAATGCCTTGATCAAGTTATTGATCACAAGTAATTCTTGCTCAGCCTGAATCTCGACATTAGGATCAACTAGATGCTCATGAGCAAGTCCAGTTTTGCGAAGTAATACTTCAGATTGAACTCCACGCTCTTCTCCAAATTTAACCAGTAAATTAACACTGGATGGATCACGAACTGTCAGCCAGTAGTCCATCTCCGCCTCTCTTTTGAGCCATTTGGCCTAAATTATAAACTCATTTGGCCTATCTCAACATAGTCGATGTCCCCATATTCATTGGTAAGATTATAAGCACAACTTCTAAGGTTTAAGCCATTAAAACCAATATCTTTGACCTCGGAGTAATAGCCTATACATGTGAATGAGCGGAGATTTTAATGAGCATTGCGAAAGAATTAATGAAACGGGCACTGTTTACACGTCTTCCTGAGAATCCAAATCGAGTTAAACCAGTGGAGTCTTGCAATACAACTATTTTTATTATGCTAAAACGGCAGCCTAATCTACCCCAGAGTGAATTTTTTCAGCAACTATTAACTACAGTGGCTTCTCAAATCTCTAATACGCAAAAAAAACTAGGGTATGTGTCCTTTCGACAATTTCACGATGTCAGCATGAGTGGTGTCCTGATGGCTCCCTTTATTTTTGCGAGAAGCTCCGCAGTATCTCATTTCCTGTGCACAATCAGTGGTGTAACTCCAGCAGCACCTTTTTCCGTTAATTATAAACCGCATTTCGATGCGCTATTAGAGTTGCAATTCGATACCAAGCTTTCATCTCAGCAAATTGAAACACTTAAGAATATAAGTGATTCACTGCATGCTATCGCATCCAGTGTGGTATTGAATGAAAGTGATCGACGCTTCACTGTATATGAAAACGGCAGAAGCGACATTGAGAACCCTGTTCATATTACAGTTTTGACCCGATGCCCACTAGGTAAGACGAGACAGCAGGCACAAGACTATTGGATTGATCAACACGCTAAGCTTGTAGTAGATAACGTTAGTTTAATTTCTATGATTGGCTATGATCAGATTCATACCGTCAGAGAACCGTCACTAAATTTTGAAAATCCTTACGACGGTGTAGCATTTATTACCTATAAAGATATCAAACACTTCCTATCGAACTATACCGCGGGTACGGAAACTCTCAGATTCAACAATACGTTGGTGGTTGATGAAATTCAACTAACCGTAAATTCTGATGTTTTGCTATTACGCGAATATCAGATGAATAACTCAACAACACTTTCAAACTGAATAGAGAGTTTACCAATATGACAACCCTACCAAATCGCCGTGATGTCTATTTTTATTCTCATGGCCTCAAATGCCACGGTTGGTTATACCTGCCTGATAGCAAAAAGCCAGCACCAGTTATCGTAATGGGGCATGGTCTAGGTTCTGTAAAAACTATGCGCCTTCCGGCATATGCCGAACGCTTTTGCGAAGCAGGCTATGCTTGTTTACTATTTGACTACCGTCATTTTGGTGACAGTGAAGGGCAGCCTCGTCAGTTATTAGATATTCAAAAACAGCTTGAAGACTGGCAAGCAGCCATAGACTTTGTTCGGGACAGTGAGGACGTTGACGGAACTAGAATCGTTTTGTGGGGCACTTCATTTGGAGGTGGTCACGCAATAGCTGCTGCTGCGGCCGATAAACGAGTTTCTGGCGTTATATCACAATGCCCATTCACCGATGGTTGGGCATCAAGCATGGCCATAAACCCTATCTCCTCTATGAAAATCATGCCACTCGCTATTGCCGATCAGATTGGCGCTTGGCTAGGTGCCGAACCCAAATACATAGCAACCAGCGGAAAGCCTCTCTCAAGAGCTCTCATGACTGCGCCAGATGCTCTTTCGGGCTATTTTAGCCTTATGCCCAAAGACAACTCCGTAAAAAACTATGTAGCTGCCCGCATCGCATTAAACATCATGCGTTATTATCCGGGTAGGGATGCTGCCAAGCTCAATTGCCCTGCTTTCTTTGCTGTGTGTTCTACAGATTCGGTAGCTCCGTCGAAGGCAACCCTGCGCCATGTACGCAAGGCACCTCAAGGTGAAATCCATATATACGAGGAAGGTCACTTCGACATTTATCTTGGTGAAGCTTTTGAAAAGGTAGTCACAGATCAACTTAAGTTTCTGCTTCGTATAATGCCAGTGTAATATGTTCAAAAGCAGTCTTTTTTGATTGTTCTAGTACAAATCTGCGCAGCCATACATCTATATTGGATAATAATGTGCGCAGATTCTTGTTCAATAATGATGCATTATGTAAAGTTTAAGAATACTTACTATTTTCCCACATTAAAAACTTTTTATTAGATTCTTAATTAAAAGAATTCCATGATATGGGAAAATCTTAACTTATGTGACACAAATTCTTAAAAAATCCTAACTTATGTGGCAAAATCAGTTGAGATTATCTGTCACAAAAAACTTAAAGCATTTGATTTGTTTAACTAATTTTATCTCAAACTATCTGTCATTTAACGAACAGCTAATAAAAAACCGCCATTTTGGCGGTTTTTTTATAAAAATCTAATATAGAAGCACTATTTAAATCTAGAAATCTCAAAATTTAATCGATATGTCATAAAATTTATTAAACAAACTTCCCGAATTCTTTTCTTAAATAACTGCTTAAAAATTGAGTTTGTTAAAAAAATACTCGATACAATTATAAAAGCTACAAGATACACATTCTCAAACTGAAACACATTTAAAATCTCGGCAAAAAACTCTTCTATTAAATAGAAAAAAAACCAATTCAGCGAGAAACAAAAGATGAGAAAAAAATACTATAAAAATTGAATCCAAACATATCAGCCTCCTCAAATACTTCACAAAAAGCTTATTAGCCAAA
Source organism: Acinetobacter sp. NRRL B-65365 (assembly GCF_001605865.1). NCBI lineage: Bacteria > Pseudomonadati > Pseudomonadota > Gammaproteobacteria > Moraxellales > Moraxellaceae > Acinetobacter > Acinetobacter sp. NRRL B-65365. Next base: position 105,557 of record NZ_LRPD01000005.1, read on the forward strand.
ATACAAATTAAAATTATCTATATAATTTTTACACACTTTTAAAATTAACATTGCAAT